>DATGXP010000035.1:0-6565 GCA_035298845.1 Chitinophagales bacterium | reverse complement strand
GCTGGTAAACGATGCATTGGCGTTTGCCCTTAAAAGCAACCCATCGCCGGTTTACGATAAGGCTTTTGCCAGCCGCATTACCACCGGTAACTTAGATGATAACCTTAGCTGGATAAAAAACGCCGACTGGGTAATAGAAGTAGTAATGGAGCGCCTGGATGTAAAGCAGTCGCTTTTTGAAAAAGTAGAACAATACCGCAAGCCGGGCACTTTGATTACTTCTAACACATCGGGTATTCCTATCCACCTGATGGCCGAAGGACGTAGCGATGATTTCCGCGCACACTTCTGTGGTACGCACTATTTTAACCCTCCGCGCTACCTGCGTTTGTTAGAAATTATCCCTACTAAAGAAACTTCACCAGAGGTTATCGACTTCTTAATGGAGTATGGTTCACTATACCTGGGCAAGCAAACTGTATTGTGTAAAGATACACCGGCGTTTATCGCTAACCGCGTAGGTGTGTTCAGCATAGCTACTGTATTGCACCTGCAGCAGGAGATGGATATGACCGTTGATGAGATTGATGCCCTAACCGGTACTTTCATTGGTAAGCCTAAGAGCGCTACCTTCCGTACTACCGATGTAGTGGGATTAGATACCATGGTGAAAGTGGCCAAGGGTGCTTACGATAACCTACCTAACGACGAACGCCGCGAGATATTCAACGTGCCTGCGTTTGTAAATAAAATGGTAGAGAACAACTGGATAGGCGATAAGGCCGGACAGGGTTTCTTTAAAAAGACGAAGGATGCCAGTGGTAAAAAATCTTTTGCTACGCTGAACGTAAAAACACTGGAGTATGAGCCAACCAACAAAAAGCCAAAGCTGCCTGTATTAGAAGGTGGCAAAGCAATAGAAGACCTGAAGGCCCGCCTGAAGTTTATTGCAAAATCAACCGATAAGGGCGCACAGTTCCTTAACAAGCTTACCCACTATGTAAGCGAGTATGTAAGCAAGCGCATACCAGAGATAGCGGATGAGCTTTACAAAATTGACGATGCTATGCGCGCCGGTTTTGGTTGGAGCTTAGGGCCTTTCGAACAGTGGGATGCCATAGGTGTAGCCAAGAGTGTAGAAGCTATGAAGGCTGCGGGCTTTAACCCTGCGCCATGGGTAGAGGAAATGCTGGCTGCCGGCAATACAGGTTTCTATAAGGTAGAGAACGGCGTAAAGAAGTTTTACGATGTAGCTTCTAAGTCATACAAAGCAATACCGGGCCGCGAATCATTTATTATCCTGTCGGATTTAGCAGCAAGCACTACACCGGTTTGGAAATCGGCCGCTTGCCGTATAGATGATATTGGTGATGGTGTATTAAACTTATCGTGGAACACGAAGATGAACAGCCTGGGTGGCGAAGTATTAGAGGGCATCAACAAAGCCATTGATATTTCAGAACAACAAGGCTGGAAGGGTCTGGTATTAGGCCACGAAGGTGAAAACTTTAGCGCCGGCGCCAACCTTGCCATGATATTTATGATGGCAATTGACCAGGATTACGATGAGCTGGATTTTGCCATCCGCGCGTTCCAGCAAACTACTATGCGCACACGTTATTCATCTATACCGGTGGTTACAGCTCCTCACCACATGACCTTAGGTGGAGGCTGCGAGCTGGTAATGCACAGCGATAGCTCGGTAGCATTATCTGAGACGTATATCGGTTTGGTTGAGGTAGGTGTTGGTTTAATACCTGGCGGTGGTGGTACCAAAGAGATGGCACTACGCGCCAGCGATGCTTACTACGCCGGCGATGCACAGATACCGCAACTGGTAGAGAAGTTTCAGGCCATAGCCACTGCTAAAGTAGCTACATCGGCATATGAGGCTTTTGGTATTGGTGTGCTGGATAAGAAGAAAGATTTGATTGTGCTAAACCAGGACCGTCTGATAGCATCTGCTAAAGAGCGCGTGCTTGAGTTACACGAAGCAGGTTATGTGCAGAAACCACAGCGCGATGATATCACAGTGTTGGGCCGCACCGGTCTTAGTGCTCTATACGCAGGTTTGGCTGCCTTTAATGTAGGTGGTTATGCCAGCGAGCACGATGTAAAGATTGGTAAGAAGATAGCCTACGTAATGTGCGGTGGCGACCTTACATCTGAAACCAAAGTGACCGAGCAATACCTGCTGGATCTTGAAAGAGAAGCTTTCTTATCGCTATGCGCCGAGAAGAAAACACTGGAGAGAATCCAATCTATTCTTACATCGGGTAAACCATTGAGAAACTAATAATGAAACTATTAGCCTACATATTGCTTGTAACTACTGCAACCCTTGCCGGCACCGCCTGCGAGCACGCCCATCCGGGCGGCTACGAGGCACCTGTAAACGGCAAGGGCAGCAGAAGCTTTAACGAAGATGTGGTAGTGAAAATAGATTCATCGGTAGAGAAGGCCATAGCCAACGATACCACCAAAAGAGTATACACTTTATAAAAACAGAAAAAATTAAAACATAAAATGGAAGCATATATCATAGCCGGTTCACGCACCGCCATAGGAAAAGCAAAACGCGGAGGTTTCAGATTTACAACACCGGTAGACATGGCCTACCATGCCATTACCGATCTGTTGAAAAAGGTGCCAAACCTTGACCCAAAATTGATTGATGACCTGATAGTAGGTAATGCTGTGCCAGAGGCTGAGCAAGGTCTGCAAATGGCCCGCTGGGTAGCTGTTCGTTCGTTACCGGTAGAAGTTCCCGGCGTATCGGTTAACCGTTACTGCGGTAGCGGTATAGAAGTTATAGCACTGGCTACTGCTAAAATTAAAGCAGGTATGGCCGATGTAATTATTGCCGGTGGTACCGAGAGCATGAGCCTGGTGCCAACCGTAGGTTACAAAACAGTACCTAACTACGAAATAGCTAAAGACCACCCGGACTACTACATCGGCATGGGTTTAACTGCCGAGAACGTAGCTACCAAATACGGCATTAGCCGCGAGGCAGCCGATGAGTTTTCGGTAAACAGCCACAAGAAAGCAATGGCCGCTATTGAAGCAGGCAAGTTTGCCGCTGATATAGTACCGGTAGAAATTGAAGAAGTATATTTTGAAGGTGGCAAAAAGAAGAGCCGCAAGTTTACCGTATCGCAGGATGAAGGCCCACGCGCCGACACCAGCATGGAAGGCCTGGGCAAATTAAAGCCAGCATTTAAAGCAGGCGGACAGGTAACTGCCGGTAACTCGTCGCAAACATCAGACGCTGCTGCGTTTGTATTGGTAGTAAGCGAGCGCTTTGTAAAAGAGCACAACCTGCAACCAATAGCACGTATGATTACATCTGCCAGCGTAGGCGTTGACCCAACTATCATGGGCATTGGCCCGGTAGCAGCTATACCAAAGGCATTGAAACAAGCCGGTTTAAAACTGAACGACTTAGACCTGATAGAGCTGAACGAAGCTTTTGCAGCGCAATCGTTAGCCGTAATTAAAGAAGCGGGTTTGAACACCGACATCATCAACGTAAACGGTGGTGCTGTAGCACTTGGCCACCCACTGGGTGCATCAGGTACTTATCTGTTCCAGAAGCTGATAGGCGAAATGCAGCGCCGTAACAACAAGTACGGTATGGTAAGCGCTTGTATAGGCGGCGGACAAGGTATTGCCGGTATCTTCGAGAGATTATAATTAATAGTATTAACCAATAAGAAAAATACAAAACAATGGAAGCTACAAAAGCTAAGACGTTTCTTAAGGGAGGCGAATTTTTGGTAAAAGAATCAACTGCGGATACAACTTTCTCACGCGACTTCGTAAGCGAAGAGCAGGAAATGTTTGGTCAGACCGCGCACGACTTTATAGTTAACCGCGTGCAGCCAAACGTGCAAAAAATAGATAAACAAGCTCCTGAACTGGTGATGGAGTTATTGAAAGAAAGTGCAGAGCTTGGTTTGCTGGGCGCAACTATACCTGAAGAGTATGGTGGTATGAGCGTGGACCTGGCTACCGATACTATTATTAACGAAGAGATTGGTAAAGGCCACTCGTGGGCGGCTGCATTTGCAGCACACACCGGTATTGGTACGCTTCCAATTTTGTATTACGGCACTACCGACCAGAAGAATAAGTATCTGCCGGGCTTAGTAGATGGTTCTATCAAAGCAGCTTACTGCTTAACCGAGCCGGGCAGCGGTAGCGATGCACTGGGTGCGCGCACCAAAGCTGTATTGACTGAAGATGGTAAGCACTATGTATTGAACGGACAGAAGATGTGGATCACCAACGGTGGCTTTGCCGATATCTTCACCGTGTTTGCAAAAATAGATGGCGACAAGTTCACCGGCTTTATTGTAGATGCCAAGAGCGAAGGAATATCACTAGGCAGCGAAGAAGATAAGCTGGGTATCAAAGGTTCATCAACCCGCCAGGTGTTTTTCCAAAATGTAAAGGTGCCTGCCGAAAACGTATTAGGCGAAATTGGCAAAGGCCACAAAATAGCTTTCAACGTGTTGAACATCGGCCGCTACAAGCTAGGTGCTTTGGCATTGGGTGGTTCTAAAAAATCATGCTCTACTGCTGTAAAATATGCCAACGAGCGTATCCAGTTCAACGTGCCTATCAGCAGCTTTGGTGCTATTAAGTATAAGCTGTCAGAAATGGCTATCAAGTCTTATGCTTGCGAATCGGCCTTGTACCGCACTGCCGGTTTAATTGATGATAGAATCAACGACCTGGCTGCTAATGGTACCGATAAAGTACAAGCTAAATTATTGGCTGCAGAAGAATACTCAATTGAGTGTGCCATACTAAAAGTGTTTGGCAGCGAAGTGCTGGATTACGTAGTAGATGAAACTGTGCAGGTATTTGGTGGCACCGGTTTTAGCGAAGAGTACCCTGCAGCCCGCGCTTACCGCGATGCACGTATCAACCGTATTTTCGAAGGCACGAACGAAATTAACCGTTTGCTGGCTGTAGGTATGTTGGTGAAGAAAGCTATGAAGGGAGAAGTTGATTTGTTTACACCGGCTATGGCTGTGCAAAAAGAATTGATGAGCGTTCCTGATTTCAGCACACCGGATGGTGATGATTACTTTGCAGCAGAGAAGCTTGCTTTGAAGAATGCCAAGAAAGCGATACTGATGACAGCCGGTGCCGGCGTGCAGAAGTTTATGCAGGCGTTTGATAAAGAGCAGGAAATTATCATGAACATATCGGATATGTTGATTGAATTGTTCGTTTGCGAATCTACTTTGCTACGCACCGAAAGATTGGTAGCTGTAAAAGGACAGGAAGCTGCCAGCCTGCAAATTGATATGACGAAGACATATATCAGCGATGCGCTGGAAAGAATTAACCTGAGCGGCAAGCATGCTATCACTGCCTTTAACGAGGGCGATACGCTGCGTATTATGCTAATGGGCTTAAAGCGCTTTACCAAGTATGAGCCAATTAATACTACTGCTACCCGCAGAAGAATTGCAGATAAATTGATTGAGGCAAACGAATACTGTTTCTAAAACTTATTTAAAACAAAAACAATAAAAATGTCGACTACGTCAACAGGAGCCAAGACCACACTTAAAGGTGGCGAGTTCATTATCAAAGAAAGCCAGTGGCAGGATGTGTATATTCCTGAGCAGATTGATGAAGAGCAAACTGCTATGCGCGAAATGACCAAAGATTTCATTCGCAAAGAGATAGATCCGCGCTTAGAAGAGTTGGATAAAGACCCCATGAAAGGCCAGGAAATTATTGACAAAGCCGGTGAACTTGGTTTGCTAGGACTGCATATACCAGAGGAGTACGGTGGCCTGGGTAAAGACCTTACCTCTTTCAGCTACGTAACCGAAATTTTAGGCTGGGGCCATGGTGTATCAGTTGCCATTGGCGCGCACACCGGTATTGGTACCTGCCCTATTATTTACTACGGTAACGATGCACAACGTGCTAAGTATTTGCCAAAACTGGCTACTGGGGAGCTGAAAGCGGCTTACGCTTTAACTGAACCTTGGAGCGGTAGCGATGCACTGGGCGCTAAAACCAAAGCGGTATTGAGCGACGATAAGAAGCACTACATACTGAATGGCCAGAAGATGTGGATTACAAACGCAGGCTTTGCCGATGTGTTTGTGGTATTTGCCAAAATAGATGGCGACGATAAGAAGTTCACAGGCTTTATAGTAGAAAAAGGCTACGAAGGCCTTAGCGTAGGTGCCGAAGAAAAGAAGATGGGTATTAAGTCATCATCTACTCGCCAGGTGTTTTTCAGCAATGTAAAAGTACCGGTTGAGAATTTGTTGGGCGAAGAAGGCAAAGGCCACAAAATCGCTTTCCAGATTTTGAACATAGGCCGTTACAAACTTTGCAACGGTGTATTGGGTGGTGCTAAGCGTGCATTGGGTGTAGCCGTTAAATATGCTAACGAGCGTCAGCAGTTTAAAACAAACATCTCTCAGTTTGGCGCTATTAAGCACAAGCTGGGCGAAATGGCTATACGTACCTGGATGGCAGAGTCGGCCTCTTACCGCGTGTGCGATTTAATTCAGCAGAAGGAGCATGAATTGAAAGATGCCGGTAAATCAATGACCGAATACCTTACCGGTGGTGCCGAAGAATA
>DATGXP010000034.1:0-2033 GCA_035298845.1 Chitinophagales bacterium | reverse complement strand
TTGCATCTGGCAATATAAGCGTAGCATTGGGATACCGCGACACGGCAAGCGCACAAGGGGCTTTTGCTACCGGTCAGGATAATAGGTCGATAGCCGAAAACAGTTTTTCCGGTGGCTTATATAACATAGCCTCGGGTAACAATTCGGCAGCATTTGGAAACAACAACACGGCAGCTTCGGGCAACGAGTTTGTGGTAGGTAATTACGCTACTAATTATACACCGGTAAGTGCCGGGGGCATTAATGGAAACGACCGCGCATTTAATGTTGGGGTTGGTACATCAAACGGTAGTCGCGCCGATGGTCTTACGTTATTGAAGAATGGCAATGTAGGCGTAAGCACATCTACACCCGCCGAAAAACTACATATAGCTGGAAATATACGTATGGTAGATGGCAACCAGGCTGCCGGCAAAGTAATGGTAAGTGATGCTAACGGTACAGCTACATGGCAAAACATAGCGGTCCTTAATGTAGATACGCAAAACCTTTATATTAACGGAACCACCCTAAGTATAGGTGGGCAAAACAGTGTTAGCTTAGCAGCATTAGGCGATAACCTCGGGAACCATACAGCTAGCCAAAATATACAGCTAAACAATAACTGGCTATCTAACGATGGAGGAAATGAAGGCCTGCATATAGATAACAGCGGTTATACCAGTGTGGGCATTGCACCTGCTACGCCGCATGCTTTTTTAGATGTTACAGGCAGTGCTTCTTATCCGCCGTTAATGGTGCGCGGCGGCACAGGAGCCGGGCAAATCGCCTTCAGCACTTCGGGCAGCAGCAACCATGCACATGTTTTAAAAAGCAGGCACAACATTTCTACCACTACCGGCAATGCGCTCGATTTTTATGTATGGAACCCAAATACAGATGCACAAGGTGCTCTGGGCACCAGGCATGTATTTACTATAGATGGGGCTGGCAAAGGCCGCGTAGGTATTGGCACACTGGCACCCGATACAACCTTACATGTAGTAGGTGCTATTAAAATGGCAGATGGCAACCAGGCAGCTGGTAAAATAATGGTAAGCGATGCTAATGGTGTAGCCAGCTGGCAAAACGCAGCTGCAACAGTAACTAATAATGCCTGGGGGCTTACCGGCAACGCCGGCACCAGTACAGCAACTAATTTTATAGGTACTACCGATGCCATCGATTGGGTAGTAAAAACAAACAATACAGAACGTGCCCGTGTTTTTGCAAGCGGCCAATTAGGCGTTGGGGTTACAGCTACACCGGTTGCCACACTGGATGTAACCGGCAACAACACCGGTGCTGTTGCGCTAAACCTGCGCAGTGGTAATGTAACGCTGGGCGATACCAGCAAACAAATAGTATTTAGTTATAACGGCAACTCTACTTATCGCCACTCCATACGCACGCGCCACAGCAGCAGCGGCAGTCTAGATGGGCTCGGATATGGCAATGCAATTGACTTTTATGTTTGGCGAATTGGCCAGGCATCATCAGAATATGGTAATACCCGTGTTATGACTTTAGAAAGTAACGGCGCGGGCCGCGTAGGTATCGGCACTTCGCTACCAGATACTACCCTGCATGTAGTTGGCGCTATTAAAATGGTAGATGGCAACCAGGCTACCGGCAAAATAATGGTAAGCGATGCCAATGGTGTAGCCAGTTGGCAAAATGCTGCAAGCACTGTAGCTGCCAACGGTTGGGGCCTTACCGGCAACAGCGGTACTAACCCGGCCACTGACTTTGCCGGTACTACCGATGCGGTAGATTATGTGGTACGCACCAACAATGCTGAGCGTATGCGTGTGCTTAGCACCGGTAATGTGGGTATTGGCGTTACAAACCCGGCAGCAAAACTGGATATTGGCGGACCTGTAATGATTACTAACAACGCTACCAACTCCGACTTACAGTTTAATACAGCCGCCCGTTCAACTATATACCCTAACGGAACTAACACACCAACCAACGTTAACATACAACTGCGCAGCAAAGGCACCGGCGTATTAGAACTAAACAGCGACAACGCAGGTAATATACAAATGGTA
>DATGXP010000033.1:0-4027 GCA_035298845.1 Chitinophagales bacterium | reverse complement strand
TTATCGGCTACTACGTGGCGGATGGTGGCGGTTTCGTATTCGGGTTGGGCGCTGGTGTCTACATCGCGGAAGTGATATTCGAGCACCTCGATAATGATGTTGTCGTAGTCGTGGTCGGGTATGCTGTTGATGCGCTGCAGGGCGGTGGCGGTGCCATCGGCGGCAAAGTCTTGTAATGCTGCGTGTACCTGCTGCGCTACCTGGTAATGCTCCAGCAGGGTTTGCTGCTCCACTGGCGTTAGGGTGAAGAGGCTATAAGTATCGGCGTAGACTTCTATAACCACATGCACGCGCAGCAGGCCTTCGCCTTGTTGTATGCCATCGTTGGTGTCGTCCCACTGGGTGGGGCCAAACTCGATGAAGACAGCGGGCTTGCTGAAGGGGTTGGCCTGCAGCTCGGCGTCGGGCAGGTACTGGTTGTTGTATAGGTCGATGTGCTGGATGGTGGGGCACAGGGTTTTGATGCGTGTGCCGATGGATAATAAAGCGGTAGTGTTCATAGTAATAGTATTGAGTAGTGAGTATTGTGATAAAGGCAAACAGCCGACACCACCCCGTCTCGCTGAAGCGAGCCACCCCTCCTTATTAAGGAGGGGAGCTTAACAGCCAACAGCCGGGGCAGCCGTTTATTTAGCCGCCAGTTTCATTTTGTTGTGGAACATAGTAATGAGTTGTTGGTTGAGTGTTTGGCTGGGGCCGATAAAGGGACGCGCGGGTAGCCTGATGGTGATGGTGCTTTTGCGGGTGAGGGCCATGTGCTTCCATTTTTGCTCACCGGTTTTGTAATACATGGCCCATGCGTACTTGCGCAGCTTTTGCGTGACCTGTATGTGTTGCGTTTGGCCAAAGTTATGTGCATCGGCGTATTTAGCAGCGCTACCGGTTGGCTTAACTACTACACCGGTATCGGTTACGTTTTTTTTAAGGCTGTGCATCAGTTTAGCGCCTTGCCTGCCGGTGAGTAGCAGCCGGTTTGTTTTTTCGCCCTTGCGTTTGCGCCAGCGCTGCAAGCCGTTATCGCCCATAAAGCCCTGCTGACGAAAGTTATCGCGAAAGAAGTTCTCGGCTTTGATGCCGGCATGTAAGGGTACGTTGCGGGCTGTTTTAATAAGGGCAGCGAAGGTGGAATCGACGTGGTGGTGTGTGAAGGGCATAAGAGTAGTGAGTATTTAGTATTTAGATTTAGATAAAGGCAAATACAGAAAGGCAGGTGGGCCGTTTTGGTTAAACATGGTTTTGCCATCCTTAAAGTTATTGTGGTTATTGACATGAGATGATGAAAAGTATATAAAAACTATATTGTCTGAAAACAGGCACTATAAAATTATTCTATGTATTTTTGTATTGCAGACGGGGGTATTACTCCCGACTCGTTCCCCGGCCGCCCTTAAAAGCGGCCGGCTTATTTTAAGGTCTATCTGTTGCAAGCCAAGTTCGTAATTACCGTGGGTAATCTGGTTTCGCGAAATTTTAAGCAAAGGATTTGAACCTCTCAATACCCAAATCTCTTTTACATTTTTATGCCACGTTTCATTTTTAAGTGCCGCGTTTAAACTGCGCTTTAAAAGCCCCGGTGTTATGTTGCTGTTATCTATAACAAAGACGATAATTTGTGCCCGTTGCTTGCTGGCCTTCGCTATGTGCGATTTTATTGTCTTGTGTGATATGGCAGTATCCGGCTTTTTAAAATCTGTTTTTATACCGTTGATGACGGCATCGGGATTTTTAATGTTGTCTATTTGAACATGTGCGGGCAACATAATAACTTCTCCATTATCAGCCAGGCGCGTTCCAATAGCAATATTTTCTTGTAGCTCATCAATACTATGGTTAGGGTTTATGTGCAATTCTCCCCCACCCTTACCGGTATATTGCAATATATACGGAACGCGTTGAACCTGTTTAAGTAAAAGATGATTTACTGTTTGTTTATCTACTTCAGAAAGATTATGGTATGGATGTGATTTGGGGATAATTACGCCGTCCTGCCCCGCGTTGCGTTTAAAATATGCTCTTGGACCTGAGTACGCAGGAGCAACAACAGAAGCATCCGGTGTTACGTGTTCAGCATTATTCTCTTGTATGATTTTGCAATGACAACCATAGTGTGCAGGTAAAAAATGATTTTTCCAAAAGGGATGCTCTACCGGCAGGCAGGTACCGTTTAATTTGCTGCACACAGGGCATGCAGCATCGATCTTATCTGCCTGCCAGGTGATGTAAGGCCACTGTTCTTTTTGCTGAAGTATATCCTGCCATTGCTTTATAGCTTTTATGGTAGTAAGTATATTATCCGCTTCCACATGTGTATATACTTTATAGTATGTATTGCTTACTTGCTTTACACCTGCTAAGAAATCGGGGAAACTGCGTCGTGTTCCATCGGGATAGTTAAGCATGTTTGTGCATTCGCGCACAAAGTGCAGTTGTTTGGCAGCACAAAACTCCAGGATGTTTCCTTCCATGGATTTCAGTTTGCTAAAGTGTGACGTGGCCAGGTGAGGTGTATCGAAACCTTTGCCATATGTAGCATAAGCGTGCTGCATAAACTCTTCAGCAGTGAGGTGGACAATAGCCCGGCCGATAACAGCCGCATTTTTACCTTTAAATATGTCGTGAGCTAACTGTTCTATGGATTCATCAAAAGTCATATTGCAAAAGATATAAAGGCCGGCATGTGTTATTAGGGAACACACAATTGCAGCTACAGAAAATTTGGTTTTAATAAAACAATAATGAATATGAGCATGCCATACCTAAAATGTTAGCTGTTTAATGCTTGTGGTTATAGAGTTCTTCGATGGCGGCGTGCATTTTAACAAAGCTGTGGAAGTCGCCGCGGAGAACATTTTGAATATTGCTGCGCTCATTCGGCGATGTAGTTTCGGCTACGTTTTCTTTTCTTCCCTTAATAGGCACGCCGTAGGTATCGGCGAAGAACCGGTGGTCTATGTCGAAGCGGTCGTCCATCCACATGTGTTGTTCGAAGGTTTCTTTGCTTATAGATTTGTCTTCGGTGTACTTCAGTATTTTGCCCTGCAGGTTGAAGCCGTGTTTAATCAGCTTGGGGAACAGGTTGTTGTTTACGCTATACTCTACCGACCTTAGAAAGGCACTGATAGCACTGGCACCGGTTTGGGCATGTACCTCGCTCTGGCTGCGGCTGCCGTTTTTGCCTACATCGCTGCTCATAATGTTTAGCAGTATGGCTTTGCTCATCTCGCTGTTGCAGCGCTCTATCATGGCATCAAACACTTTGTAGCTATCGGTCTGTGTGGTTTGCACAAACTCAATCTCTTCGGCAGTATCTATAATAGCATAGCTGTTGGTAGCCATTTCGCGCAGAAACTTCTCGAGTTTATCTACCGCTACAGTATCGCGTGTATTGGTTTTAGCTTTGGCCATAGGGTTGCCAAAGCGCTCTTCAAACGCACTCCAGCAAATGAAACTTACCTTTTTGTAAATAATCTCTTTGGCAATTACGTTTAGCCAGCCAAGGTCGTGCGTGCGGCCCAGTTCTATCAGCCAGTCCATAGCCGGTGTATCGCGATAGGGCTGGTAATCGTGCGTGCCGGCCACAGGCAGCCAGGCACCTTTTTCGGGCACTACGTTTTTGCGCGGCACTAACTGCAGCTGCACACAACCGGTAGTGGGGTTGGCTTCATTTATCTGCAACAGGGTATGCCCGCAGAAGTCGGTATCTACCCGGTGCTCTACAAACAGCTCGAACCATTCGCTTTGCAGCAGCCGTGTAGCGTCTTTGTCTATCGCCATGGTATCGGCATCGAGCACACTGAACCTTGCACCGGTGGCACTGGTAAGCAGTTTGCGCTTCAGGCTAAGGTAGTGCAGGTCGTATACCAGGTCGGCGTAGAGGTCGTATAGCTTAACGCGGTTAGGGTGTAGCGGGTGCTCGGCCAGGCGCAGGGCGGTTTTCCAGCTGGCAATGCTCTTGGCGCTGTAGTCGCGGCCTAGTTGGATGATTTGGTTGATGATACCCCCCGGCCCCCTTCCCGCTTGAGGCGGG
>DATGXP010000032.1:0-1747 GCA_035298845.1 Chitinophagales bacterium | reverse complement strand
TTGCATACGGCCACCCTGGTGCACGATGATGTAGTAGATGATTCATATCAGCGCCGTGGTTTTTTCTCGATTAACGCCCTTTGGAAAAATAAAATAGCCGTATTGGTGGGCGATTTTCTGTTATCGAAAGGCTTGTTGCTTTCTATCGAGAACGACCAATACCAGTTACTGCACATTTTATCAAGCACTATTACTGCTATGGCCGAGGGCGAATTGCTGCAATTGGAAAAAGCGCGCAGGCTGGATATAAAAGAGGATATCTACTTTGAAATTATACGCGGCAAAACAGCTTCGCTGATAGCATCGGCTTGTGCCTGTGGAGCATCTACCACTACCAAAGATGAAGCGCTGATAGCACGTGTAAAGCTAATGGGCGAAAAAATAGGTATAGCCTTCCAGATAAAAGATGACCTGTTTGATTACGAAGAAGCCGAAATAGGCAAGCCCCGCGGTATAGATATTAAAGAGCGTAAAATGACCTTGCCATTAATATATACGTTGGGCAAAGTATCGGGCAGCGATAAAAAGAAAATCATCAACATAATTAAGAACGAGAACCAGAATACCGAAAAGGTAAAGTGGGTAATAGATACCGTGCGAGCCAATGGCGGTATGGACTATGCCGCCAAGCGCATGATAGAATACCGCGATGAAGCGCTGAAGTTGTTGCACGAATTCCCTGAAAGTGAATCGCGCACATCGGTAGAGCAGTTGATTGAGTTTACTATTAAGCGGGCGATATAATTCTCAATATCTCCTCCATCACTCCCCTCCCATTTACCAGCCGTGGCACTTTGTTTTGCCCGCCAAGCTTATTTTTAGATGATAACCATTTATAGAAAGTACCCTCCGACAGGGCAATAACCTCTAAACACGAGAGCGCCAAATCGTTGGTGCGCTTTTGCAGGTAGTTGCTGTTTTCTTTCTTTAAGTTCTCATCTAAAGTTTGCGCGTACAGTTTCAGGTCCACCGGTGCTTGCGAAAACTCTATGGCAAATTGTATGCGGCCTTTCTGTTCTATGTTTATATAGAAAGGGGCTACCGTATAATCGCGGATGGAGGCATTCAGCTGCATATTGGTATTCATCAATGCATTCTGCACGTTTGCCAGCAGCAGGTCTTCACCAAAGGCATTGATGTACTCTTGTGTTCTGCCGGTTATTTTAAAGGCGAAGGGGTCTGTTTTGGTAAAGGTAATTACATCGCCTATAAGGTACCGTACTAAGCCATTGGGTGCAGTAAGCAAGAGCACATACGGCACATCGGCTTTTACCTCGCTAAGCTGTAGTGCATTCCGTTCACCGGCATAGTATTTATCCAGCGGTATAAACTCAAAAAATAAAAGATTGTCGGTAAGAAGTAACAGGTCATTTGTGTTCAAGGTTTCCTGTATGGCAATAAAACCTTCGGTAGCATTGTAAATTTCGAAGAACACGAAATCCTTTTTGCCCACCAGCTCTTCAAACTGCCTGCGATAAGGCTCGAAGCTTACGCCACCGTGAAAAAACACCTGCAGGTTTCTCCAAAGATTGGTAAGTTTATTAAACCCGGTTTCATCTTTCAGTTTATTCAGAGTAGCTAAATACCAGGTAGGCACACCGCTAAAAGTGCCTACATCTTCGTTCTTTATTTCCTGCACCGTGCGGTTTATTTTCTCTTCCCAATTACCAAGTGTTTGGGTTTGCAGGCCCGGTGTGTAGTAGCGCCGGTATATGGCTGGTATGTTGCGCGAAAGAATAGCCGATAT
>DATGXP010000031.1:0-4098 GCA_035298845.1 Chitinophagales bacterium | reverse complement strand
CTTTGGTTTACTTCTGCCTTCACCGGCGAATTTGAAAAACAACCTACAAGAAGCGAGTTTATAAACCTGATTAGCTCAAAACTTAGCTAACGCTTCGATTACTCAGATAATACAAATACAGATTTTGTATTCTTTTTGGTTTTATCAGAGTAATCATTTGTTTTATCGGCGTAATCAACCGATAAAATCGGTGTAAAATCAATAGTATGAAGGCTTATGTTTTCCCCGGACAGGGTTCGCAGTTTACAGGTATGGGCAAAGAGTTGTTCGACCAGTCAGATATCGCTAAACAGATGTTTGCCCAGGCAGATGAGATACTTCGCTTCTCTCTATCCAACATTATGTTTACTGGTACCGATGAAGAGCTAAAGCAAACCAAAGTAACTCAGCCCGCTGTGTTTCTGCACTCGGTTATAGCCGCTGCGCTTATCGATGGTTTTAAACCTGATATGGTGGCTGGCCACTCGCTGGGCGAGTTTTCGGCACTGGTAGCAAACAAGACGTTAAGCTTTGAAGATGCATTGAAACTTGTGTCTGTTCGTGCGCTGGCTATGCAGCGTGCTTGTGAATTAGTGCCCGGCACTATGGCTGCCGTGCTTAATTATGAGAGCGAAGCACAGATAGAAAACATATGCGCCGAAATAACCGGCGAAGTAGTAGTTGCCGCCAACTACAACGCACCCGGACAATTGGTAATATCGGGTAGTGTAGCTGGTATAGACCAGGCCATGGAAAAGATAAAAGCCGCCGGTGTGCGCAAGGTTATAAAACTGCCTTTAGGCGGTGCGTTCCACTCCCCACTTATGGAGCCGGCCCGTAAAGAACTTGCAGAAGCTATTTACGCCACTACCTTCAGTGCTCCTATTTGCCCGGTTTATCAAAACGTATCGGCTAAAGCCGAAACAGACCCAAATACGATTAAAGAAAACCTAATCGCACAGCTAACCTCTCCCGTGCGCTGGACACAATCGGTTAAGCAAATGCTGGCCGATGGCGCTACTGAATTTACGGAGGTTGGCCCGGGTGTAGTGCTACAGGGATTGATTAAGAAGATAAGAGGTTAATTCGTTCTCACCATCCTTACCGTAGCAATACTCACATGAAACTCCATGTGATGTATCTTACCATGCACAAAGTGATACACATTGCGAGTGCCATCGGGGCTTTTAAACTCCCAGGTATCGTTATCCACTTTTTCTACTGTGCAGTAATCGGCCTCGGCTTCGTAAAACAGTTTCTTAATATTTTCAAACCCTTTGAAATACACCACCGGTATAGAGTAGGTTGGCTGCTCTGCAATGCTCCTCTTGCCCTTGTATCCATCTACCTGTAATTTGGTGCCATCCCATTTGGTATTGTTCCAGCGCTTTACTTCGCCGTTTTCTATCTCCTTTTGTATGCTGTAAAGGAACTTACCATTCTTATAAACCACCTCTGTTTTCGATGTGTTTTCGCGCAGTATCCATAGCACCTTTGCCTTCAGGTGGCTCTCCAGCGTATAGTGCTCGGTGCCATCGGGGTTATCAGTTTTGGTTACCGTCATTATTCCCACTTTATCGCCAAAGAGGATGATATCGAATGTAACCGTTTCGGTGGCCAGGGCGCTTAATTGTAACAATACAAACAGGGAGAGGGTGAGGGCTATGCGCATGTATGGCTTATGGTGTAGTATAAATTATGGTTTCGTATATGTGTTGGACGATGAACACCGGAGAATATTGCACACACCTTTAGCTTTTTTCAAAATCTTTTACTCCTAAAAAGCAGATAGCGGAGCTAATGCCCCGCTATCTTGTATTTACTTCCGTCTTCGGTCTCCCGACTTCCGGTTATTAGCGAATGAAAAGCATTTCGCGATACTTAGGCATAGGCCAGATGTTGTCATCTACTACCGACTCCAATGCATCTACATTTTCACGGATAACATCAAACAACGGCTTTACCTTGTCGCAATAAGCTTTAGATGCATCGCTGGTAGACTTGGCGTGGTGTGCCTTATCGCCTTCTGCCTTCATCTTATCTACGGCTGTCTTAATTGCATTTACACGGTTAGCAATATCGGTTACTGTTTCTTTTTGTGCTTTGGTAGCAGTTGCTGCCACACCGGCTTCTTTCAAGCCTTTGATGTTAAGCAACAGGGCGTTCATATAAGTAAGTGCCGCTGGTAGAATCTGGTTAGTAGCTATATCGGCCAGTATGCGTGCCTCGGTTTCAATCTTAAGCGTATAGCTGTGTTGTAAAATTTCAACACGGGCAGCTAACTCGCGTTCGCTGTATATACCGGTCTTTACCAATACTTCGTTTGCCTTCTTGGTGTTATAGAACTCAAGAGCGTATGGTGTAGTTTTCACGTTGCTCAGGCCGCGTTTCTTAGCTTCTTTCTCCCATGCTTCGCTGTAACCGTCGCCTTCAAACAATACGCGCTTGCTATCGGTAATGTATTGACGAAGAACGCGCATAATAGCACCCTCTTTGCCTTCGCCACCCTTCACCAGTTTATCAACCTCTGCCTTAAAGTCAGTCAATTGCTTGCCTACTATTGCGTTCATAATCGTCATTGGCAGACCGCAGTTAGCCGATGAACCTACCGCGCGGAACTCGAACTTATTACCTGTAAAGGCAAAAGGTGAAGTACGGTTACGGTCGGTGTTATCCAGCATTACATCCGGAATTTTGGCGTGTATATCCAGTTTCAGGTTAGCGTTGCTCATTTCATCGTACTTACCGGTAGCTACGCGCTTTTCAATTTCTTTAAGCACATCGCTCATGTATGAGCCGGTGAATACAGATATAATAGCCGGTGGAGCTTCGTTAGCACCCAGGCGGTGATCGTTGTTAGCCGATGCTATAGAGGCGCGTAGTAAATCAGCATATTCATTTACTGCCTTGATAACGTTTACAAAGAACGTGATAAACATCAGGTTGTTCTTTGGTGTTTTGCCAGGGCTAAGCAGGTTCTTACCTGTATCGGTGCTCATGCTCCAGTTGTTGTGCTTACCGCTACCGTTAATACCGGCAAATGGTTTTTCGTGCAGCAACACGCGCAGCTTGTGGCGGCGGGCAATACGCTCCATTAAGTCCATCAATAGCGAGTTGTGGTCAACCGCTACGTTTACTTCTTCAAACATTGGTGCGCACTCAAACTGGCCGGGAGCCACCTCGTTGTGACGGGTGCGAACCGGTATGCCTAACTTGTGGCACTCCGTTTCAAAATCTAACATGTAAGCGTAAACACGCTCAGGTATAGAACCGAAATAGTGATCTTCGAACTGCTGGCCCTTTTGTGGTGCAGCACCTACAATAGTGCGGCCGGCAAACATCAAATCCTGACGCTGATAGAACAGGGCCTCATCTACTAAGAAGTACTCCTGCTCCCAACCCAAAGTAGCCACTACGCGGGTAGCTTCTTTATCAAACAGGTTAACTACCGGTAGGGCAGCCTGCTCAAGGAAGTGAGACGACTTTAATAAAGGCGCTTTATAATCCAGCGACTCGCCGGTGTACGATATAAATATAGTAGGAATGCAAAGGGTTTTACCTTCGCCTATCTCCATAATAAATGCCGGAGAACCCGGGTCCCAGGCTGTGTAGCCACGTGCCTCGAAAGTTGCACGGATACCACCACTAGGGAAAGATGAAGCATCCGGCTCTTGCTGAACCAGCGCGTCGCCACCAAACACCTCTACAGCACCATCGCCCTTAGGGGTAAAAAACATATCGTGCTTTTCGGCAGTTAAACCGGTAAGCGGCTGAAACCAGTGCGTATAAGAGTTAGCACCTTTCTTCATGGCCCAGCTCTTCATACCTGCAGCTACTGCATCGGCTATTTCGCGGCTTATTTTAGTGCCCGCCTTAATAGCGCCTTTTACAGCCTTATAGGCATCTTCGCTAAGATACTCGCGCATGGCAGTATCGTTAAATACGTTAGAGGCGTAATAGTCTGACACCTTGGTGCCTGCAATACGCGGAGAAACTACTTCGCGGTTAACTACCGTTTGCACGGCATTTTTACGAGCTGTGTTCATTTGTTTTTCTTTTTTTGGTTGCGCCGCAAAAGTAGGTTTTAAATCCATAAAACCACAGGCCGACTGCGAAAAT
>DATGXP010000030.1:0-1835 GCA_035298845.1 Chitinophagales bacterium | reverse complement strand
GCTATCAGCATACAATACAATAGCGGATTTGGAGGCGCAAATGAAGGTTATCACCCCAACCAGGTGTATGATTGCTGGACCATACAAGATACTATAGAGATACCGCCTTACCGCCGTCCGGAAATAGTAAATACCATTAAGATAACCTGCCATGGCAACTCATTTATTGAGCTGCGTGCAGACAGTGTCAGCGGGGTGCCCCCTTATACGTATGAAATTATAGGTGGGCCGCAGACGGCACCCGCACAAATAAACCCCGAGTTTAGCCTTTCGCTGGTGGGTACTTACCTGGCGCGCATAACCGATGCCTGCGGCACAGCCAACACCACCAACTTTACTATTGATACAGCTGCTTTTCCACCCATCAATAAATTCGGATCGTCGTGTACGGGTGGTACCACACGGCTAACCTATCAAAGTTCGCCACATATAGTTTACCGCTGGAAAAAACCGAATGGCAGTGTATACACAGGCGATACTTTACTAATAAACCCTACCACCACTGCAGATACCGGTGTATATGAAGTGACAAAAACTGTAACTATAAACGGATGTGTAGACTCGTTTACGGCCTATTATAACCTGCAACAAAATGCCATGCATTATGTATATGATACTATTTGCCATGGTAGTAGTGTAATTGTTGGCAACCACACCTACAGCAGTAGCGGCACCTACCGCGATACACTGGCTACCAGCGGTGGCTGCGATAGCATAGTAGTGCTTAACCTGCATGTAGCCTACCGGCGCGATAGCACCTTGCATACCTTATGCGCCGGAGAATCTATAACCATCAGCGGCATCAGCTATAGCAGTAACGCTTCTTTTGACGATACAATAACAGGCGGCGGATGCGATAGCATACATACCGTAGTGATTAGCGTAAAAGATTACCTGCGTGGCAGCCGGTTAGAAACTATTTGCAGCGGCGGGCAGTATAGCTGGAATGGAAGGAATTATACCACTACCGGCATCTACCGAGATACATTAGCCACCGCCGGTTGCGATAGCGTGGCTGTATTATACCTGAGCGTGCTGCCCATACCCCATGAAAACATGAGCGCTACTATTTGCGAAGGCGAAACTTACCTGTGGGGTGGTAATTATTACTACGAGGCAGGAGTTTACCGGGATTCTGTGCCATCGCAACCCTGCTATAAAACCAGGGAGTTAACACTGCATGTAGCAGCAAAGCCGCAAGGCAGTACAGAAACACAAAAATATAGTGTGGAGTTTACCGATTCGGTAACGCTTAGCGCCTGTATTACAGATTCTGCTTACCATTGGAATTATGGAGCATGCGCAGGCTGTTCTACTATTACTGTTAAGCCAAAAGATGAATACAATTATTACCAATGCACGATAACCAACGGTGATGGATGTTCAGCTGTATGCAATTATGAGGTATATGTAGAAGGCATATACGGCAACGTGTTTGTGCCGAATGTATTTACACCTAATGGCGATGGAGCAAATGATGTGTTTAGAATATATGGTGAAAACATACGGTTTCACAGCATGCAGGTATTTAACCGCTGGGGCGAAAAGATATACGATAACGAGAATGAGAACAATGGCTGGGATGGCACCTACAAGGGAGCCTTGCAGCCACCGGGGGTATATGTATATATGGTAAAGTATTCGCCGCTGTATACCGCGGAGAGCCGCAATATTAAGGGCAGTGTAACGTTACTTAAATAGTTATCTTGCTTTTACATAAACCCTATCACATGAAAAACTTCTTCCCCCTGCTTGCAATCGTTGTTATGGTATTTATTTCATCGTGCAATGGCAAAACATCTGCCGCTTTAGAAAATACTTCGCCCAACGGGCAG
>DATGXP010000029.1:0-8222 GCA_035298845.1 Chitinophagales bacterium | reverse complement strand
GGCAAGTCGGCAGTCCGCAGCCGGCAGTCGGCAATAAATACAGGAATACAGAAGGGGATACAACTTATAATAAGCCGTCAGCAGCCTACCGGCGATTGGGAGCAGGAGAGCATCAGCGGGGTGTTTAACCATAACTGTATGATAAGCTATACCAGCTACCGAAACGTGTTTCCTATATGGGCTTTGGGCAGGTATCTTAAAAACGGGCTCCCCAAGGCTGCTTTTTGAAAAAGTGTCCACCCATGACACTTGCAAAAAATTAACAATCAATGAATTACATCAACAGGGTGTCCCCTGGGTGATATAATAGACACCCCACTTTACAACAACTACAGCGGTAAGGAGATTACCTGTTTTGGTAAAATCCTATCTGTGTAATCCCGCCTTTATCCGTGCAATCAAAGGCCGCAGGCCTAAATGATTTCCAGTTGCCGTGCTACCTTTTGCAGTATTTCAAATACTGTTTCGGCCATTACGTTTTCGCTATCCAGCGTGGGGTTAATTTCGGTAAACTCAAGAGCGCATACTTTTTCGTTCTGCACCAATTCCAGAATTATATCGGCTGCTTCGCGTTCATTGATGCCCCCTTTTACGGGTGTGCCCGTTCCGCGGCTTATAGTCGGGTCCAGCGAGTCAACATCAAAGCTTATATATATTTTATCGCACTGCGCCAGGTGCTTCAGGGCCTCGCGGCATATTTTGGTCACCCCCAGTTTCTTTATCTCGCTGGTACTGAAGTTCTTAATTTTATTCTGCTTTATCACGTAGCCCTCCTGCTCTTCAAAATCGCGCAGGGTCATATATAATACATCGCGGTGCTCTACCTTGGGCATTATATCGCCTACGTTTTTCAGGCGCTCCCACAGCTCAATGGTTTCATAATCAAGGTCGTTCACCTTGTTCTCTATATTATCCTCGGCCAGCGATACGGCCATAGGCATACCATGCATATTGCCCGATGGGCTGGTGTAAGGCGAGTGCAAATCGGCGTGTGCATCTATCCATATCACCCCCAATCGGCTATCGGGGTAGGCCATGCGTATGCCGGCAATAGTGCCGCCTGCATTGCTGTGATCGCCTGATAGGATAAGCGGGAATTTGCCATCCTTCAACGAGTCGCGCACACCGGCCCCTATGCGCTCATACATCTTAAGCACACTGCGCAGGCGCTTGGCGTAGCGGCTCTCTATCATGCCATACAGGGCGGCGTTATCGTCGGGTATGTTTATGCTGCGGTGCGATTTGAAAAAATTGCTGCGGTAATCCAGGGCGGCTATTTTAACGGCGTCTACCCCCAGGCTTGCGCCACGGGTACCCGCGCCAACTTCACTTTTCACCTCTATAAGGCGTATTTGTCTTCCTTTTTTCATAAAAATGCTGTTTCCTTACGGGTAATATTACCCAAACATGCGCCTGAGCGCCTTCAACCTACCAGATACCCCACAATTGGTATCTGTAAAAATGTTTATAAATAAGTTGAATGAGTATTAACTCTTTCTAATTTAGTTGCTAAAATATCCAATTCCGTTAATCAAACCAATCGCTCATGCCAGATAACAGAAAGTACGTTTTGGCGCTAGACCAGGGTACTACCAGTTCAAGGTCAATTGTTTTTGACGATCAGGGAAACATTGTGGCCATGGCTCAAAAAGAGTTTTCACAAATTTTTCCTAAACCGGGTTGGGTAGAACACGACCCCGAAGAGATCTGGAACTCACAATATTATACGGCTAAAGAGGCCCTGCGCAACGCGGGCATATCGCCCAGCCAGATAGCCAGCATAGGTATAACCAACCAGCGCGAAACCACCGTAGTGTGGGACAAGCGCACCGGTACACCTATATATAACGCCATAGTGTGGCAAGACCGCCGCACCGCCGATATATGCGAAGGGCTGAAAAAGAAAGGGCTGGAGAAACATGTGCGCGATACTACCGGTTTGGTTATAGATGCGTATTTCAGCGGTACCAAAATAAAATGGATACTGGATAACGTAAAGGGTGCGCGCAAAAAAGCCGAAGACGGCGAATTGCTGTTTGGCACTATAGATAGCTGGCTGGTGTGGAAACTAACCGACGGCAGCCTGCACATAACCGACTACAGCAATGCCAGCCGCACTATGTTGTTTAACATAAAAACGCTGAAGTGGGACCCTAAGATGCTTACGGCCCTTAACATACCATCGCTGATGTTGCCGTATGTAACCGACAGCAGCCGCATATACGGCTTTACGCACCGCGGTATTTTTGATGTAGAGATTCCTATTGCCGGTATCGCCGGCGACCAGCAAGCGGCCCTGTTCGGGCAGACCTGCTTTAACGCGGGTATGGCCAAGAACACCTACGGCACCGGTTGCTTTATGCTGATGAACACCGGTAACAAACTGGTAAAGAGTAAACATGGACTGATAACCACCATAGCCTGGGGCATGGGTGGCAAGGTAGAATACGCGCTTGAGGGTAGTATATTTATAGCCGGTGCAGCCGTGCAGTGGCTGCGCGATGGCCTGAAGGTAATAGACACCGCCGCCGATAGTGAGTACCACGCCAGCTCGGTGCAAAGCAGCGAGGGTGTGTATGTAGTGCCCGCCTTTAGCGGCCTGGGTGCGCCCTATTGGGATATGGAAGCGCGTGGAAGTATCTTCGGATTAACGCGCGGTATTACCAAATCGCACTTAACACGCGCTACCTTAGAGTCTATTGCTTACCAAACGCGCGATGTGCTTACGGCCATGCAGCAGGATAGCGGCATCAAACTAAAATCTCTCCGTGTAGATGGCGGTGCTTGCGCCAATAACTTCCTCATGCAGTTTCAGAGCGATATACTCGGCACACCGGTGGATAGGCCAAAGGTTACAGAAACTACTGCACTGGGTGCAGCTTACCTCGCCGGACTTGCCGTAGGCTTTTACAAAAAGCCGAACATAGTTAAGCAGTGGAAGGTTGACCACCAGTTTAAACCCGAGATGAAAGCACCGGACAGAGAAAAACTATACGGCGGCTGGAAGAAGGCCGTTACACTTACTATGGGTTGGGCGAAGGCGAAGTAAATACGTGCTCTTTACCAATTCCATGCTGTATAAATTTTAAAAAAAGCCTATGAGGAATTCATCAACGATTTCTCCAACCTTATAACTACTAATGTTACGTTTATAGTAAAAATTATACGGCAGAGATTTATCCTTTGGAAAACGTGTTTGACCCTTTCGCATTGCGTTTGCGCTTAAATATTTGGATTCTCCTTTTGCTGTTAATGCCCAACCTAAATTATTATTTGTTACAAGAGAAAGTGCTTGTAAATGCTGCATAATGTCTTTAGTGGATGGCTCCGTAATATTCAAGTAAGCTGTTTCGTTGTCAGATATTTCCGTCCCGAAAGATTCAATTACTGCGATTGAACAAATAGCTTGGGCGAAACCTTCAATTATACGGACTTGATCTTTTTTAATAGCATTAGAAACGCATTTAAATATCGCATTCCAATTAGAAACTATATTTGTATGGCCGATTTTAGATACAACGGATTTTTCTTGAATCTTTTCAACTAACATATATCCAAATTTCAATTCTACTCCATCATCGCCACTGGAAATATTTTTTATGTTATCATCCTTTACGTTATTATATTTTTCTAACTTATCTTTTAAAATCTTATTTTCTTTCATTACTTTAAGCATCTCCTCACTCGTTGGCAACTTATCTAATTCGCTTGCCCTCACCCAGCCTAGCCTAGGATTGTGTTTCATTTCCTGTACTAAGCTCCTGCTAACTACTCCTCCTAAATCTTTTGCACTTTCCCAAGGCTTTGCAAGCCTAGATTGTATTAACTTTCGAAATTGCTTGAGCTTTTCTTGCTTTTCAGGAGAACTTTCAGATCTATTAACTGGGAGGGAATTGGGGTCCCGGTGAAAAAATCCTATTACTGGAATACCCTTCGATACTGCGTACTCATATTCCTTCTGCGTATAACTCTTCCCATCTTCTGCTTCCGAACCATACCTATTTCCTAAAATAACCATATAGTAATCACAGTTGTCAATCAACTGCATAATATACTGCCATTGCGATTCGCTGGAAGCTGGAAAATACTCCATACCACATGGAATACAATCTAGTTCTAATAGTGCATGAAGCACCTCCATACGTTCTTCTTTTAAATCCTCGGATGTAGAACTAACGAATACCTGGTAACGTTTCTGGATACTTGACATACATATTTATTAAGAAGTAAATATATTAATCAATGGCTTTCTAACTTAACCTCTCTATAGCCGATATGGGGTTCGCCCTCTACATTGAGAATTTAAGTAGTTACTTTTTTCCGATAATGTTCGGGATATATAACCGCTTTGGGGTCATTTGCAATCACATCCCTTATCCACCATATATCTCTATCAACTAAATTTAACATCATTGGAATCCCACCATATTTAAATTTAAATAATAAAGTGTCTAAATCCAGTTCAAGAAAAGTTAGTTTACAGTCAATATGGGATAAAGAGTATTTATCTTCAAGCTGTGGTACACTTCTAAAAGTTCCAATTTCAAAGTCGCTAGTTATAATCGGCCAATCCTTATTGTTCTTTCCCGAAAGAAAATCTTTTGCTTGAGAAAAATCGTATGAGTTAAAAACCTTAGGATGCGATTTATAAAGACCTGCAATGCCCGTTTTCAAGAGTAATTTAGCTGCCGCAGATTCACTTTTGTCAAAAGTTTTAATGGTCAAATCACCTATACGAGTAATAGGATCAAAGTTTTGTAAAGGCACCTTATCTAGACCCTTTATTACTACATGCTTCTTGGTAAACTTATCATCACCTTGTATTTCTAAATCACCTACCCTCCCTTTTGCGGTTTTGCCTTTTTTTGATGCAATTCCCTGAATCGCTCTGCTCATAACGAAAATTGAGTTCCCTAATGCAACTTGCTCAAATTTTGAAAATTTTGCGTTGCATTTATCGCAAACTGCAGATTTTTCAATTATGTATCGCTTATTCCCTAGTGATTCTGAAACTATATGTTCCCTAGCCTTTGCTTCGTTTTCTTCATCACAAAAAATACACTTCCTCATACTTCAATATTATAATCCCTTATGAAAACTTACCAGCCTTACTACTCGAGACTGCGGAACATGCCTTACAATTTGAACCTCGCTATAATTTCCAGTTCTTTCTATTCTTCTTCCGCTTTTATCAATATCTACCCAGAAACAAAAATATGTCTCATTTTCAATTTTTGTAATCTGCATTTTAGGTTTGTGTGGACTTACTGCTAATCCAACAAAATCTCCAATTTTAAATTTCATAATTTTATATTTTGATACAAAGATAGAGTATCGCTACGCAACCTATTTGCGCAGATATTATATTAACACATATATTACATCTCAAGGCATACCCAATTGGGCTTAGGTATACCTAAGTCCAACAAAGTTAGTAGCCTTTGGCTACTGATAGCTGAAAGCTATCTGCTTAATGCGGCTTAGGCATAGCCTATGCCGAGATTGAATTACATAGCGGAATAAATACAGGCTGTTTGATTTACCGCCCCGCCTGCGGCACCCCGCCTAAAATAGGCGGGGAAACTAAATACAGGCTTAGCGCATAAAAGTTGGATGTGTGTGTGTAATAGAGCATGAGTTAAACAGCGCCCAAGATTTATTCAGGCTGTGGCTGCTAAAATTCCCCGCCTATTTTAGGCGGGGTGCCCAACGGGCGGGGCGGTAATAAAATAAAGTGCATTTTATTCCGCTTCTGTATTTTCGCAACCTGCACAAAACACTACCTTTATTTATATGCCTGAAATACATAATAGACAGGTTTTAAAACCCTACCGTAAAGGGCTGCGTAACAATTCTACCAGTGCAGAATCGGTGTTGTGGCGTTGCCTGAAAAACTGCCAGCTGGAGGGAAGGAAATTCAGACGGCAGCATAGTATTTCAAATTACATAGTTGATTTTTATTGTGCCTCGGAATTGCTGGCTATTGAACTAGATGGTGCCCACCATTATACATTAGCCGGAACCGACAATGATTACATCCGCGATACTGACTTAGCAAATTTAAATATTACCGTTTTACGCTTTGAGAACAAGGTTGTGTTTGAGCACATTGACCTTGTTCTGGAAGAGATTAAAAGGCATTTTAAGGAGGTGGAATAAGTGGTGCTGCCTTATCACCAGCAGCAAGTGTCAAAATACAAATAGGAATAAATACAGTCCTTTTGATTACCGCCCTCGCCTGAGGCGAGACAGGCCGCCTGCGGCACCCCGCCTAAAATAGGCGGGGAATTTTAACAGCCGTGCCAACTCAAAAAATTTATTGCTTCTATTTAAGATCGATTTCCTATTAATAAAAACCCGGGATAATGAAGGGAAGAGTATTTAAGGGTCAATCTTAGTAACCGGCACATCGCCTTCTCCGCTTCCCCAGTTTTTGTTAGGCTCGCTGCCCATATTCAATTCGAGAACCCCTCCGTTAGCAATATCGCTGTAAGTCAGGAAACTTTTGGTGAAGTTGTTGCCATTTAGCCGGGCAGAATTAATGTAAACGTTTTCTTTTTGATTAACGTTTGCTATCACGGTAAAAGCTTTTCCGTTTTCTAAATGAATAGTTGCTTTATCCACCACCGGTGAGCCGATGGCGTAATGGTCGCTGCCCGGGCATACGGGATAAAAACCCAAGGCACCGAAAACATACCAGGCGCTCATTTGTCCGCAGTCTTCATTGCCCGAAAGCCCATCCGGTTTATCCTGATACATTTCGTTCATAATTCTGCGTACCATGTTTTGTGTTTTCCAGGGCTGGCCCGAGTAATTATACATATAGGCTACATGGTGGCTGGGTTCGTTGCCGTGGGCATATTGCCCTATTAACCCTGAAATATCCTGGGTAATACTACCCTTTAGTTTGGATGTAGTATTAAAGAGCGAATCAAGAAACTGACTGTACCGCTCTTTGCCCCCTCCTAACCTGATAAGGCCCGAAATATCCTGAGGTGCATAGCAGGAGTATTGCCATGCGTTAGCTTCGCAGTAAGTGGTGAGGCTGGCTTTAAGCGGGTCAAATCCGGTAACAAAACCCCTGCCGGAGCGGGCGCGCATAAATCCGGTAGCTGGGTCGTAAACGTTTTTATAATTAGCCGCGCGCTTTATATATTTTTCGTAAACAGAAGTGCTGTCGATAGCCTTAGCCATTTGGGCTATACACCAATCATCGTAAGCAAACTCCAGCGTTTTAGCTACCGAGCCACTCATAAAACTATTTTTGATGTAGCCATTTTTAAAATAGTGGCTCATACCTTTTCTATACCTATATAAAGAAATATCAATTAATACGGTTCGCGTCCGCATGATACTTCGAAGTCCTTTTTCCGCGGTTTTGGCACTCTTTTGCATAGCCTCTAATGCTAACTGCGGGTTTATACCTTCAATGCCTTTGAAATACGCATCGGCAATTACGGGCACGGCGTGGTAGCCAATCATGCAGAATGTTTCGTTGGCAGCAAGTTCCCAAACAGGCAGTAAACCACCTTGCTGGTATTGTGTAAAAAAGTTGTTGATGAAATCAGAAGTTCGCTTACGGTCGATGATGGTAAGCAGTGGATGCAGTGCACGGTAAGTATCCCAGAGCGAGAACACGGTGTGGTAAGTAAAGCCGTTGGTTTCGTGCACCTTAAAATCCCGGCCACGGTACTTGCCGTCTACATCCTGGTAAGTGTTGGGGGCAATCATGGAATGATAAAGCGCCGTATAGAAAGTACGCTTGTGCTCATTATCTGCCTCTACTTCTATCTTGCTGAGTTCTTTGTTCCACGCTGCTTCGGCATTGCGTTTTGTGTTTTCGAAATCGAAACCGGGTTGTTCCGATTCTAAATTCTTTCGTGCACCTTCTTTACTCACTGCCGAAATTCCCACGCGCGCATAAATCACCTCGCCTTCGGCGGTTTCAAAACTTACAAATGCTTTGAGCAAACTACCGGATCGGTGCCGGGATTTTTTGTTCGCTACATCTGCCTTTGCAATTCCCGATTTAATAAAGGGTTTAGAAAACTGAATAACAAAATAGAGTATTTGTTTACCTGCCCATTTCCGGCTTACACGCATTCCTGAAATTTCGTTGTTGCCGGTAATATCAATTTCTCCGTGCCTGGCAAAATCGCGATGGGTTAAATCTAAAATAACATTGGAGGAAGAAGATTTTGGAAAGGTGTATTTGTGTAAAC
>DATGXP010000028.1:0-5156 GCA_035298845.1 Chitinophagales bacterium | reverse complement strand
TAATGGTATTGGTATGGGTGGTATAACGTACGGTACAGGGGCTGCTGGCGCGGGGGGCAATGGAAGAGTGGTTATTTCCGTAAATCAGTAATTAACAAGAAAAGGCCGATTGACATTTGGTGAGTTTTGGCGTATATAGTAAGTCAGGTATTGTTTATAGAACAAATGAAGACGTAGATTAAAAGGATAATTAAATGGTAAAGAGGTATATATTTTTATGGATAGCGGTATGGTGTAGCCAGCTGATATTTGCGCAAAACGGCGTAAAAATTGCGGCCACCAGCGGCACTGCCGATGTTTCGGCTATGTTAGATATTGCTTCTACCACAAAAGGTGTGTTAATACCAAGAATGACAGCTGCCAACCGTATAGCTATAACTACCCCTGCCTCGGGTTTGCTGGTGTATCAAACCGATGGTACGCCTGGCTTTTATTATAACGCAGGTTCACCGGGCACGCCTAATTGGGTGTTGTTAAGTGCTGGTGCGCTTTCGGGTATAGGCACTACCAACTATGTGCCTAAATGGACAGGCGCTAACACGCTGGCCAACTCAGTATTATTTGATGATGGAACGAATATAGGTATAGGTACTGCTACGCCGGTAGGCCGTTTAGAAATAGAAGGCCCCTCGGCCAACTGGAACGAAACCACACCGGGCCTGGGTATTGGCTCTGTGCACCTGGACCCCGCAGTAACTACCGATCATTTCGGCAGTGCAATAACCTGGGGGGCCAGCGACCAAAGTAATGGAGACGATGCACAGGCAGGAATATACGTACGCAGCGATGGTACTTACGGTACCAAAATGTATTTTGCTACAACCGATGCTTACGTAACGGGTTCCAAAACACGGATGATGATAAACCACCTGGGCAATGTGGGCATAGGCACTGCTACCCCCGGCGAGAAACTGGAGATAAACGGCAAGCTTAAATTTACACTGGATGCCAGCACCATGAGCAAGGCGCCCCGCCAGGTATCCTTTACCGATAGTAGGTCAGGATGTCCTCCCGCTGCTGCTGCAGGCGCTAATTTATTCGGGGGGAACATCGTGCTTGCCAATACATCTACAATAAGTATCAGCGGTTCTATTATCCGGCTAAGCGCCGGACGACAGGATTTGATGTTAATGGTAGATGGGGGCGAGTATTTCAGGTGTATTACAAACACGGCCTCTGCTACTGATTGGCAATCGGGCCATGTGCATTGGAGCGGTACACTGGCTGCCGGCACCCATACTGTTTACTTACAGGGTGGTGGAGCAAATGTGTGGGGCTGTGGTACAGCTTATGGAAGGATGGATGTATTGATATACGAGCAATAACAGGAACGAAACTCCTTTTATTGCCACAACATATTTTTTGAAATAGGGTATTTGACTTTTTAGGCTTCATAGTTTAACTATAGTTGAAAAGGCGAAACAACCCGGTAAATTTTTTTGTATGAAGAAGATAATTAAAAGCATGGCTAAGTATAGTTTGTTACTGTTGACAGTATTGTTTACTCAACTGGCTTTTGGGCAAGTGGAAGTTACCATAGATGGTACCGGTGGAAATGATGTAATAATATCGGTGGGCAGCGGTACTTTTTTTGGCACCGAGGGCAACATTACTTTTCAGAACGGAACAGCGGGCATAGATAATCAGGGTACAGTAGAGGTAAAGGGTAACTGGACTCAGAATGCCGCCGGTGGCGGACTTGTAAACGGCAGTGCCGGCACAGTAATATTAGATGGGGCCAATCAAACCGTAGGGGGTAGTATTCAAACCACTTTTAGCAACCTTACCCTGGGCGGCACAGGTATAAAAACGTTAGGGATATCGGCAACTGTAACCGGCACTCTTAGCCTGGTTGACCGCGAATTTGCTACCGGTACCAACTTACTAACCGTAACTACTACAGGAAATATAACCCGAACCAGTGGTTTTGTCAGCAGTTTATCAGGCGGTTACCTGGTGCGCAACACAAACTCTACCGGTACTTATTTTTACCCGGTGGGTGGTCCCAACGGTGGCATTTTCAGGCCTATGGAAATAGCCCCGGCTACAAGCACATCTAACTCTTTCAGGGTGCGTTTTGTGCCTAATAGCCCAACCAGCGATGGCTTTACAGCTACCACTACAGATGGTACAATTTGCAATGTAAATACCAGTTTTTATCACCAGGTAGTGCAAACCGGTGCCGACCAGGCTATTATGACGATGTATTTCAGCAGCGCTATACCCGAAAACTTTTTGAGGATGGCCCACTGGCAGGGCGGTAGCCCCGTGTGGACTAATATGAATCCGGTAACTTCCGTTACCGGTTATGGATTAAATGGATTAAGAACTTCGGCCGCCTGGTCAGATTTTTCGAGTGTAGCATTTGGCTTAGCCTCTCCGCTTACGCCATCGGCACCTGTGGCAACCGCAGCCACCAATGTTAATTGCAATACCTTTACTGCCAACTGGAACGCAGCCACCGACGCCGCGGGCTATTACTTAGATGTAGCCAGCGATGCCGGTTTTTCTACGTTGATTGTAAATAATGTATTAGTAGCAGGCACCACGTATAATGTTACGGGCCTGGCTACCAGCGGCAATTATTATTACCGGGTTCGCGCTTATAACGGTTGCGGTACCAGCGGCAACTCAAATGTAATAGGGCCTGTCACTACCTTTACAGCTACAGTAGCCCCTACCACACTTAGCGCAGCACCTACACAGGTGTGCGCAGGTTCATCGGTAACGTTAACGCAAACCGGTGGTACTTTAGGAACCGGTGCCACCTGGGAGTGGCACACCAATAATAGCTATACCGCACTTGTAAGCACATCTACCAGCGCCAATGCACAAATAACAGTAACACCGGCTACAGGCGTAACTACCTATTGGCTGCGTGCAGTAAATACACTGGGCTACACCTGTACACCGGTTACCAATGGCCCCGCAGGTGGGGTTGCTGTAACGGTAACCGGTATACCGGCTGCCCCAACTTCGGTTACTGTTTCGCCTACTATAATTTGTGCCAGCGCTACAGCCAATCTAAATGCTACGTCTGCAGGCAATGTTATACGCTGGTACACAGTTGCCAGCGGAGGCTCACCGGTAGGTACATCGGCAAGCGGTGCTAACTTTGCTGTTAACCCTGCAACTACCACTACGTACTATGCCGAGGCTTATGCCGGCAGTTTATGCCCTAGCCCTACGCGCACGGCTGTAACTTTAACGGTGCATACCATTCCGGTAGTTACTACTGCTACAGTTACTCCTACTACTATTTGCTCAGGCAATACAATTACACTCACCGCTACCGGTTTGGTACCGGGTGGGCAGGGTAGTAATACATCGGGTGTGTTGTCGCTCAACGGGGCAAGCTATGTAGAAGTGGCGGCCAACGCTGCACAGCAGGTAGCTGCCAATACTGATTTTACATATGAAATGTGGGTGAACCCTACTTCGTTTGCAGCTAATAACAATACCTACTTTGAAAATGGTCAATGGTCGGGTCAAACCATTCTATTCCGTCAGGATAACTCTACCACTATTAATTTATATGTAAACGGAGTGGGACTCGGTGGTATTACTTATGCCCCGCCTTTAGGTACATGGACCCACCTTGCCCTGGTACGTTCAGGTGGTGCCGCCGGTACGTTTACCTTATATGCTAATGGTTTAAGTGTAGGTAACTTTACGGCTTATGCCAGTGCCATAGTACCGGTTAACGTAATGCGCATTGGTAGTTCGGTACATGCTACAGGGCAGCTTTTTAATGGATACATAGACGAGTTTAGATTTTGGAAAGGTGTGGCCCTGCCTGTATCTACTATGAATAGCTGGCGCTCGGTAGAGCTAAACAATACTCACCCCAACTGGGCCAGTTTAAGTTTCGAATACAAATTTAACGGCACTACAAATAATTCCCAGGGTGGTTCTCCGGCAGGCACTTATGTGGGTACCGCTTCTTATGCCGCAGCTAATTATTATACGTATGCATGGACAGGAGCTAACGCCCCATCAGCCAGCACCAACGAAGTGCAAACAGCCACTCCACTAACCGATGGCTCTTACACGGTTGTTGCATCGCGCACCTGCTTAACCAGCAGTCCTTCCAGTGCAGCTACAGCATCAATTACAGTTAATCCTACACCGGCTGCTCCAACTTCGGTTACGGCTACACCAACTACCGTTTGCCAGGGTACCAGTGTTAATCTTAATGCTACTTCATCGGGCAATACTATCCGCTGGTGGAATGCTGCAACAGCAGGTACACAGGTGGGTTCTTCGGCCAGTGCGGTCGATTTCTCTACCGTACCGGGCACTATACCTACCACTACGTATTATGCCGAGGCCTTTACCAGCCTTAGTTGTCCAAGCGCAACTCGCGTACCGGTTGCTGTTACGGTAAATGCTACATCCATAGGGGGCACCGCAGCAGGCAATGGTACTATATGCAGCGGTGCACAGCCACCGGCAAACATTACACTCTCTGGTAATACCGGTAATGTTATAAAATGGCAGCGCGCCACCGATAATACCTTTACTACTAACCTGGCAGATATTGCAGTAACATCTACTACTTTAACCCCTGCACAAGTAGGGGCACTAACAGCCACCACTTATTTCCGCGCGGTGGTGCAAAATGGTATTTGCCCCGCTGTTAACTCTACCAATTTTGTAACTATAACAGTTAATGCACTGCCGGCAATTAGTTCGGTAACATCATCGGCTACGTTGCCGCTTTGTGCGGGTTCTACTACTGTACTAACTGCTAACGGGGTAGCAGGTACTGGTATTACAGTTACCTGGTGGACCGGACCTGGTGGTACAGGACAAAACCTGGGCACCGGCACTACATTAACCGCAGGCGGCGGCCAAACCTACTATGCGCGTGTTACCGGTAGTTGTACCCCGGCGGTGGAAGCAAGTTTAAACGTAACCCTTGAGGCTAACGCTCCAACGGCCGTATCTGCTGCAGCAATCAGTATGGTCAATTCGCCTAACAATAGTTGTAAAGGCGCCGGCTTATTTGGTGCTGTAAGTGTAACAGATGATTGTAATGCACAGTCTTCGGGTACGGTTAACCCATTGCCTTCTTCTGGCCTTGTGCTATGGACCAAAGCAGATGCAGGTGTAGTGGTAGATGGAAGTGGTAACGTGGCAGAGTGGCGTGATTT
>DATGXP010000027.1:0-2698 GCA_035298845.1 Chitinophagales bacterium | reverse complement strand
TATTGATGGCTTTTCGCAGGTTTTGCTGGATGATTACCGCAACAAGCTGGATGAGGATGGGTTACAAACTTTGCAGGTTATTAAGCGGAATGCCACCCGCATGGGCGAGTTGGTAAATGACCTGCTAAACCTGGCGCGCCTGGGTAGGGCTAACCTGGTGAAACGCAATGTTGATATGAATGATGTGGTGGCTTCGGTAATAGACGAGATGCGTTTTAGTACCAATAAGCTGGAGGCCAAGATTAAGTTGCAGGACCTTAAGCCCGCAGATTGCGATCACGTGCTTATCAAGCAAGTATGGGCTAACCTACTCTCCAACGCAATTAAGTATTCAAAGTATCGCGAAGCCCCATTAATCGAAATCGGATGTCTTGAACAGAAGGGACAAACAGTTTATTTTATAAAAGATAACGGTGTTGGTTTCGATTTGCAGTACGCCGGTAAACTGTTTGGGGTATTTCAGCGCCTGCATAAGCCCACCGAGTTTCCTGGCACGGGAGTAGGTTTGGCTATAGTACACAGAATAATAAGCCGGCACGGTGGCAAAGTTTGGGCTGATGCCAAGATAGACGAAGGGGCTGTGTTTTACTTTACGTTGCCATAGCACTAACCGGTGGGGCAGTGTTTTATACAAGCCGTATTTGTAACTTAGGTATTCTTTTATAAATAAAAAACCTACTCATTTGTAACATATTTGTAAAATTTAAGTTTGTATTAGTGTATGAGATATAATGAAGTTGAAGTTCTTTTGGTGGAAGACAATCCTCACGAGGCTCAGCTTGCCCTGCGCATGTTTAAGAAATATAACCTGGGCAATCGTTTGCTTCATATTGATGAAGGTTTAGAGGCGTTGGATTTTGTTTTTGCCCGGGGTAAGTATTCCGACAGGCAAGGTAGTGCTGCCTTACGTGTAATTTTTCTGGATTTAAAATTACCCCGCATTGATGGCCTGGAGATTTTGAAGCAAATAAAAAGCGATGAGCGCACTCGTACCATTCCTATAGTTATTCTTACTTCTTCCAAGGAAGAATCGGACCTGGCCGCGGCCTACAAACTAGGTGCTAACAGTTATATCGTTAAACCGGTAGATTTCGAAACTTTTTCTACTACCATTTCTGCGCTGGCAAATTTTTGGTTATATGTGAATCAACCATTTATCTCTATGGGTAAGGTTAAAAACGAGCCGTAGCAAGACTTCTTTTGTTGTTTTTTACGCCAATTTATCGCGATTGTTACATTTTTAGAAAGCACAACTCGCCCGGATTTTTAACAATCTTAGAATTGTTCCCCACAAATTTAACGTTTACTAATGTGCACATAGCTATGCACATTGTATTAATACACCAGCCCAGGTGCATTATATAAGGGCAAAAAGGTAACCTTTTGTATCTCTTCTACGTTTATTCACACAAACTTACACTGATGAGATCATTTTTTACCACCTGCCTTTTGCTTTCTGTTGGGTTTGTTTTTGCAGCCGGCGATAAGCCCGCACAAATTTCGGCCGATAAAATATCGGGTTGTTCCCCTCTACAGGTAAACTTTCAATCAAGCTTGCCAGCGCAATCATCTTATAGCTGGGATTTGGGCAACGGAACTACCAGTACGGCGCAGCAGCCTTCGGTGGTATATGTTAAGCCAGGTGTGTATACGGTTAAGTTATTGCTTGATAACAGCAGCGAGCCGGTTACAACCACAATTACGGTAAACGGCATACCACAGGTAGATTTTGCTACCGATAAAACAAAAGCCTGTGTAGGCGATGGGGTAAATTTTACGGCCCAACCGGCCGCCGGCACTTCTATCGTAAATTACGTATGGGGATTTGGCGATGGCAAAACTGTAAGCGGTGCCAATATGGCGCAGACGGTTCACGCGTTTAAAGGTGACGGCAAATACGATATTTCGCTGTTGGTTACAGATGCTAACGGATGTATGGCTACCAGAACCGCATATTCTAAAATTGAAGCAGTAGCAAAACCGGTAGCTGATTTTAAACCATCGGTAAGCAGCAGCTGCAACGAAACGGAGCAGATATCATTCACCAACATGTCTACCGGTGGTTATAAACTGGATTATGCATGGGATTTTGGTGATAAAACAGCTTCGGCCGATATGAACCCAAGCCATCTTTTTACGCAAGGTAAGTTTGATGTGACCTTAACTGTAAAAGATGAGAATGGCTGCAGCAATACAGTTTCTAAAAAAGTAAGTGTAACTAAGTTAAAAGCCGATTTTATATCGGAGAAAGACCAGGCCTGCACAGGCGAAAAGCTGAAATTTGTAAATGCATCTAACTATAAAGGTACTAAGTGGCTGTGGAGTTTCAGCGATGGCTCTACATCAGTTGAAGCAAACCCGCTAAAGGCTTTTGCGCAACCGGGTAGCTACTCGGTTAAGTTTACCGTAACCGATGGTGAGTGCACCGAAACTTCAGCTAAAGAAGCCTACATACACGTTCGTCCGGGTATTAAAACAGAATTTACATCGGATGTGTCTTCTTCATGCAATGAGCCGGTATCGGTTAAGTTGAAGAACAATACGCCAAACAGCGCTGTGGTATTGTGGAACTTTGGCGATGGCACAGTATCTACCAAAAATGAAACTGAAAAAGTATACGCAGCAGCCGGTAATTACAAGGTGAGCCTGGAGGTTACAGATAGCAGCGGATGCACTATTAAGAAAGAAAACGAGAAGG
>DATGXP010000026.1:0-5896 GCA_035298845.1 Chitinophagales bacterium | reverse complement strand
GTTGCTTGACCTGCCATGTGTAGCGCTGGTTCAGAAACTGGATATAGAAGGTGGTGTTGCTACCATCAAGCGTGAAATTGAAGGCGGAACAGAAACTGTAGAGGTAAAACTTCCAATGGTTGTTTGCGCACAAAAAGAATTGGCCGAAGCACGTATACCTAACATGAAGGGTATCATGGGCGCCCGCACCAAGCCTTTGGCTGTAGTGCCTGCTGATGCTACCGAGAAACTGACTTCTGTGGCTTCTTATAGCCTGCCAGAGAAAGCGAAGGAATGCAAATATGTATCGCCTGATAATGTTGCCGAGCTGGTAAGATTGTTACACGAAGAGGCCAAGGCTATCTAATTCTGAAATCAAAATTTTAAAATTCTAAAATCTCATATCATGGCAGTATTAAGTTTTGTAGAAGTATCGGAAGGTAAAATCAAGAAAGCATCTGTAGAAGCTGCTTACTATGGTTCTAAAGTTGCCGAAGGCCTTGGAACAGATTCTGTAGCCGTAGTATTAGGTGCAGCATCTGCCGATGAACTTGCTACCCTGGGCACCGTAGGTGTAAAAAAAGTGCTTCACGCTGCTGATGCGCGTTTCAATAATTTCGACTCTAAAGCATTTACAAAAGCTGTTGCCGAAGCTGCCAACACAGCCGGTGCTACAGTAGTGGTGCTTTCATTTAACCAGAACGGTAAGCTGCTGGCACCACGCTTAAGCGTGCGCCTGAAGGCTGGCTATGTTCCTGGTGCAGTTGAGTTGCCTACCTTCAATGGTGGTACGGCTGTGGTTAAAAAGAATGTATTTTCGGGTAAGGCAAGTGCTAATTATCAGGTAGCTACCGAGAAAAAAGTAATTGCAGTAAACCCTAACTCGCTTTCTCCGGTGCGTGGTGCTGGTGCTGCAGCGGTTGAGGCTTTCTCTCCGGCATTGGCGGATAGCGATTTTGCATCTGTTGTAAAAGCTACTGATAAAATAGTAGGCGAAATACCATTGAGCGAAGCTGAACTGGTAGTATCTGCCGGTCGTGGATTGAAAGGCCCAGAGAACTGGGGTATGATAGATGAGTTAGCTCACCTGATGGGTGCTGCTACAGCCTGCTCTCGTGCAGTAGCTGATGTTGACTGGAGACCTCACCACGAGCACGTAGGACAGACCGGGTTAACCATCCGTCCTAACTTATATATCGCTGTTGGTATCTCGGGTGCTATTCAGCACTTAGCGGGTGTTAACGGTAGCAAGGTAATAGTTGTTATTAACACCGACCCAGAAGCTCCGTTCTTTAAAGCTGCCGACTATGGTATTGTAGGCGATGCTTTTACAGTGGTTCCTAAGTTTATAGAAGAATATAAGAAATTTAAAGCTGCTCAGTAAGAAGCAGTTGTGGATAAAAGATGCCATGCTTGTGTTACTACGGGCATGGCGTTTTTTTTTTCAGAAAATACCTTACTTTGCACACCGCTTAACTACCTTTAGAACCGGATGAGAAAAATTGAGCTGGATATAATTGCCCTTTCGCACAGCGTAACGCAGTCACATTCCTTTGCAGTAGTATTAGGAGAAGTGGGTGGCACACGTCGCTTACCTATAGTAATTGGTGGTTTCGAGGCGCAGGCCATAGCTGTGGCACTGGATAACATGAAACCTTCGCGCCCGCTTACGCACGACCTGATGAAAACCATGTGCGATACCTTCGAAATTCAATTAGAGTATATCTATATATCTAAATTGGTGGATGGTGTTTTCTATTCAAACCTGGTTTGCAAAAAAGGAGATGACCTGTATGAAATAGATTCGCGAACGAGCGATGCACTTGCCCTTGCTGTGCGTTTCGATTGCCCGATATTTGTAGAAGAATCTATACTGCTGGAAGCCGGTGTAGAGGCTGACCCTAATGAAGAAGAAGCCGCGCACACTGCTAATGCTGAAGAAGAAACAACTACTGCTGCCACTACCGACCCTGTTTTATCCGGCAGCTACCACCAGATGACTGTACCCGAACTGCAAACACACCTTAAGGCCGCTCTTGATAATGAAGACTACGAATTGGCAGCGCGTATACGCGATGAATTAAATAAGCGCAAGTAAAACCCGCCAACCCACATGGAAAGATTTACAGGATTTTTAGGAATAGCCCTTATACTGGGTATTGCCTTTGCTATGAGCAACAACCGCAAGGCTATAAACCTGCGTTTGGTATTAAGTGGGCTTGCGCTTCAGCTAACACTGGCTATTATAATTTTAAAGGTTGGCCCGGTGCGGGAGTTCTTTCGCTTCCTGGGCCATGGTATGGAGAAGATAGAGGGCTTTGCACGCGAAGGGGCTAAGTTTGTATTGGGTGGTACCTTGCCCGATGCCGGTGAGTTAGGTAAAGTTTTTGGCCCGGGGCGTGGTTTTATCTTTGCCTTCAATATTCCTGCTACTATCATATTGGTTTGTGTGCTGGTGGCTATACTTTATCATGTGGGCATAATGCAGCGCGTGGTAGCTGTAATAGCCCGTGGGGTTAATGTTATAATGGGGGCCAGCGGTGCAGAGGCTCTGAGCAATGTAGCAAGTGCCTTTGTAGGCCAGGTAGAAGCACAGGTAATGATTCGCCCATATCTGAACGGTATGACCAACAGCGAACTACTAGCCAGTATGAGCGGTAGTATGGCTTGCATTGCAGGCGGTATTTTGATTGTGTATGTAAACATGGGCATACCGGCAGAGTATTTAATTACAGCCAGCCTGATGGCAGCCCCCGGGGCATTGGTAATATCTAAAATTGTTTACCCAGAAACGGCGGACTCGCAAACCAAAGGCAAAGTTACTTTGCATGTAAAGAGTCAGTATTCTAATCTTATAGATGCTATTTCGCACGGCGCTGCCGATGGTATGAAAATTTCTATCAACGTTATTGCCATGCTTATCGGCTTTATTGCCCTGATTGCCTTTGTCAATTTTGTACTGGCAAAATTAAATGTGTTGGCAGGTAGCCCAATGGCCGAGTTTAGCCTTAATACTATTTTTGGTTGGATATTCTACCCACTGGCGTGGTGCATGGGCGTGCCAAGCCAGGATGTGCATCAGGTAGCTGTGCTGATGGGCCAAAAAATATCTATCAATGAGTTTGTGGCTTATTTGAATCTTAAAGACATACAATCTACACTTACACCCAAGGCCATGCTTATTGCCAGTTTTGCATTGTGCGGCTTTGCTAACTTCTCATCGGTAGGTATGCAGATTGGTGGCATTGGCGAGCTTGCTCCACACCGCCGCGAGGACCTTGCTAAACTGGGTATCCGCGCACTTATCTGTGGTACGCTGGCCAGCTACCTGTCGGCTACTATTGCGGGGATTCTTTCGTAGCTTAAATTACTAATCGACGAATTACAAATTACTAATTTCAGGCAACGCTTTACTTGCTCAATCCGTTACTTTTATTCGATTAGTAATTGTAAGCCTTGTAATTATTTCACCAGTTGTTATTAAACGTAAAAATTAAACCTGCCGCATCTGTAATTTATGGATTCGGCATAATGTTCCATCTTTGAATTAAAATATAAGCATGAAGAAATTTATTGTAATACCATTTATTACCATCGGGGCATTTGTGAGTGCACAAACTGCTTTACCTATTAAGAAGATAACCATATTTAAAAACGCTACCGCCATGGTAGTGAAGGAGGGCAGCGCACCAGTTACTAATGGCACCGTAAAGCTACCCATACCCGCACAAACTTTGTTTGGTACCTATTTTATAGGATCGGCAAAAGACAATGCCGTTAAAAGTATGGTGTTTAAAAACGATACACTTAAAAAGAAAGCCGAAGCGAAATCGGTATGGCAATACATGGCCGGTAACCTGAATAAACAGGTAACGCTTTCGTACACACCTACACAGGGGCTTGATAAAAGCATTACAGGTAAAATTACCAGCTATGACCAATACAGCGGTATAGTGCGCTTTACTGCCGATGGCGGCCGCAACATGGTAATGAACGTTGGCAACATCTACCAGGCCGATTTTAAAGAAGAGCCTTCGTCTTTCTATATGGCCGATAGCATTAAGCGTATGGCGGTTTTAAAACCCGAAAAGGCCACCGATAACATCAACCTGCAGCAAGTGCACATGACAGGCGGAATTAACTGGATACCTAGTTACTACTTGCGCCTGAGCAGCGATAAAGCAGCGCGCCTTGAAATGAAAGCAGTAGTAGAAAACTATGCCGAGGATATAAGGGATGCAGAAACGGAACTGGTAGTAGGAGCCCCGCAAATGATTAATAGCGGCAAAATGGACCCTATCACTTATGACTATATTACCGCCGGTGGCTTTGATAACGATGGTAGCATACGCCCTAAATCGTATATGCAGGCAAACGCCATGCGCACTATGTCGATGGAAGCAGCCGATGCCGGTGGGTATTTCGAAGGTGATTTTACCACAGAAGGAGAGAAATCGGGCGATACTTATATCTATAAGCTAGGTAAGATTACCTTACAGGAGGAATCAAAAGGAACCTTCCCTATTTTTGCTGCCAATGTAGATTACAAGGATAAATACGAAGGAACTATACCGGATGGTACTAACTACTTTAATAACCGCTTTGTACCGCAGGAAGAAAAACCTTACGATGTTTTTCACTCGTTGGAAATAAAGAATACCTCTACCGTTCCGCTTACTACAGCATCGGTAATGGTGGTAAACGAAAAAGACCAGTTTGTTGCGCAGGATGAGCTGAAATACACACCGGTGGGTGCCAGCACCAATATCCGCCTGAGCAAGGCTATAGATATTATTATGAAGAACCAGGAAGAGGAAAAGGCGCGTGAAGACAATGCTAAGAAGATAGGCAAAGTTAGCTACAGCAAAGTGATAGTTAAAGGCACTGTAATCGTAGATAACTACCAGGGCAAGGAAGTAACTGTAACAGTTACCAAGAACTTAAACGGCACCGTGATTGCACAAAGCAATGATGGTAAGGTGGTTAAAAAGAACTCTTACAACTATGTAAACCCCGCCAGCGAAATTAAGTGGGAAGTGAAGTTAGGCGCTAATGATAAAAAGACCCTGACTTACGAGTACGAAGTATTTTTTATGCCGTAGTAATTATCGTTTTGTTCTATAAAACAAGAGGGCCAACTTTTATAAAGTTGGCCCTCTTGTTTATGCTGTTTTCCTGTAGCTGGAAAAGAAACTATTCCATTGTATTTTCAATACACCGAAAATACCTTCCTTCACTATGTTGCTGCTCATTTTAGATACACCTTCTACACGCTCGGTGAAGATGATAGGCACCTCTGTAATTTTAAAACCCAGTTTGCGGCAGGCAAACTTCATCTCTATCTGAAAAGCATAACCTACAAAACGGATTTTATTAAGGTCAATTGTCTCCAGCACATTGCGGCGGTATACAATAAAACCCGCAGTAGGGTCTTTTATGCCTATCCAGGTGATAAGATTTACATAGCGCGATGCATTTTTAGATAAGCGTATTCTATCCTTAGGCCAGTTTACAAACCCGCCGCCCTTTACATAGCGCGAGCCTATAGCCACATCGTAATTGGTAGAAACCTCTTTGTATAGGCGCAACAGGTCATCCGGGTTATGGCTAAAATCGCAATCCATTTCAAAAATGTATTGATAGCTGCGCTCAAGCGCCCATTTAAAACCGGCAATGTAAGCAGTGCCCAGGCCTTGCTTGCCACTACGTTGTATTAAATGCAGGCGTCCTGTAAATTCTGTTTGTAGCTCTTTTACCTTGTTGGCCGTGCCATCCGGTGAACCATCATCAATTATAAGCAGGTCAAATGCTTTAGGCAATGAGAATACCTTGCGCACCATTTTTTCAATGTTGCCCAGTTCGTTATAAGTAGGGATTATTACAATTGAATCGCTCACTAACTGTTTTTAAGGTATAA
>DATGXP010000025.1:0-5123 GCA_035298845.1 Chitinophagales bacterium | reverse complement strand
GTCAATTACAAATTACTAATTAAAACAGAAGGTGGAAAAGCGTATTCCCTTTATTGTATCTGATTTTTGCAGACGATTGACCTTTCTCCTGGTTATGGGTTCTTTGCTCTTCGCCGTACCAGGCTGCAAGGTGTATTCATTTACAGGGGCCAGTCTTTCGCCCGATGTAAAATCTGTTACTGTCGAATTGTTTCAAAATCGCGCCAGCAATGGGCCGGCATCATTATCGCAAACGTTTACCGATAAGCTTAAATTTAAAATGCAAACCGAAGCTAACTTAAGGCAGGTAGCTTCCGATGGCGATTTGCAGTTTAGTGGTAGTGTTACCGGTTATGTATTTACCAGCGATGCACCGGTTGCCAATGCTACCAGTGGGCTTAATAAATTAACTATTACAGTGCAGGTACATTATGTAAATACCAAGGATGAAAAAGATACCTGGGACCAGTCATTTTCGCGCTATGCCCAGTATTCATCCAGCGAAGAGTTGATTTCGGTGGAAGAAAGGCTGATAAATGAAATAAACACGCAGTTGGTAGATGATATTTTTCAAAAGGCTTTAGTGAAGTGGTAGTTTTATATGTATTGTCATCCTGAGCAAGGCTTTGCGCCGCGAAGGATCTTGTATTTTTAAGATTCAATTTGAACCCGTGTTAGACTCTATCAATAAAGATAATTTTCAACAGGCGCTTACGCGGTTTTCAACGCACGAGTTAGAAACCCTCGTCGAGAAGTTTCCTTATTTTCAACAGGCGCATCTTTTATTGGCAAAAAAATACCAGGAGCAAAACCACCCTAAGTTCGACCAGCAATTGCAGTTAGCCGTGCTGTACACACACGACAGAGAGTTACTTTACTCAATTTTTAATGATAAATCAATACTGCAGTCCGTTTCTGTTTCTCAATGGATTAATGAAGTAGAGTCGGACAAACTGCCGGAAATACCTTTGAGTGATGAGCAGCAGGTAAGCGAAGCTCCGGCTATTAGCGAAGAGTTGCTTGCCCCTGTGTCCGAAGAGCAAAAGCCGGCATTTGAGTTAGCCCCTGAAAATTTAGCGCCTGAAACATCCGTAGAGGACGTAGAATTACCGGTAGAGCAGCCCCCGGTTGAACAAATCGCTGCGTTTGAACCGGCAGAGGAGGAGCTATCATTGCACCAAATAGAAGAGCAAATCATCGCATTAACAGAAGAAAAAGAAGAATTTTCCACAGAAGAGCCGCATACTTTTGGCGAGTGGCTACAAGCTTACAGCACGGTAGAAACCCCGAAAATTGAACTAAAACAGGAAGAAATTCCGGTGGAGCCCGAAAAACAGGATGAAGAACTGGAAAAACTGTATGTTGCCAATATCCCTGTAAATTTGCAGGAACTGGTAGAGGAGGAGACGCACTACAGCAAGGGGCTCGATAGATTTATAGAGGAGCAGATACAAAAACATAAGGCCCCACTGACTAAAACCCCGGTAAGCGAAGGTGAGCTTGATCCTGACCTTATTACCGAAACTATGGCCAGAGTATACGAAATGCAGAAGAAGTATTCCCGGGCAATTAAGAGCTACGAGATACTTGCATTAAAATATCCCGAAAAAAATGATTTCTTTGCCGCCCGAATCAATTATTTAAAAAACATAACCTAAGTCATGTACGCTTTTATCACCATTATTATCATCGTTATTTGTGCCCTTCTTGGTGCGGTAGTTCTTATTCAAAATCCTAAAGGTGGCGGCTTAAATGCCTCTTTTGGTGGCGTAGGCCAGCAACTGCTTGGAGCACGTCGCTCTACCGATATAGTTGAAAAGCTTACATGGGGCTTTGCTGTAGCACTAATCGTGCTTTGCCTTTCAACTGCATTTTTTGTAGATAAGAAAGCCGTTAGAAAGGAGGAAGTGCAAACTTCAGAAATTGAGAAAATGGAAAAAGGTAAAGGTGGCGGCTTTCAGCAACAAGCACCTGCACAGCAGCAGGCACCTGCTCAGCAACAACCTGCTCAGCCATCCACTCCCCCAGCTAACTAGTGTTATTAAATTACTGGTACTGAAAAACAGTTAGGGAACCTAACGGAAATTCAGTTCCGATAAAGCACTCAGAAAAGTTTAGTGAAATGTGTTTCACTAAACTTTTCTGCTTTCTGGATATTCCTGAAAGTAATGATGCCTGTTTACAAATAGGAAATAGCCAATCTGGCGATTTCAAACTAAGTGCTTTTCAATGATTTTGCTTGGCAGCAATCTATTTTGCGGCCAGGAAATTTAGGCATGTAAACAGAAAGGGTTTTTAATTAAGAACGCCTGCTATTTACATAGCAACCACATTATGGTTATGTTGAACTCTGGTAGGGCCTTTTCTTGCTCATTGCCTTTATTCAAGGCTCTTTATATGACTTGTTCGTTTGTACAAACACGCCCTATAAAATGTTTTACTATCCCTTGGGCAGCGTTATTCTAAACGTAGTACCCTTACCAATCTCCGAGTGGCTGACAATGATTTTGCCTTTATGGTATTCTTCTACTATGCGCTTGGTAAGCGATAAGCCCAGGCCCCACCCCCGGCGCTTGGTGCTATAGCCCGGCTCGAAGATGGTTTCAAACTTGTTTTTAGGTATGCCTTTGCCGCTATCAGTTATCTCGATTATTACATAGCGCGCATCGTCGCTGGCCTTTACATCTATGCGCCCTTCGCCGTCCATCGCATCCAGGGCGTTCTTCAGCAAGTTCTCCAGAACCCAATCAAACAACTGATTATTGATATTAAACTCAAGGTCGGGAGGGGCATCCAGGTTCATAATTACACGCTGGCTGCTGCGGTGCTGCATGTAGCTTACATTACGTGCCAGTGTTTCTTTCACGTTCTGTGGTATCAGCTGCGGCACCGAGCCTATCTTGCTGAAACGCTCAGCCACCAGGCTCAACCGGTTTACATCATGCTCCAGCTCGTTCAATATCTTTTCGTTGCCCTTCATGCCCTCTAGTTCGCGCAGGTATTCTATCCATCCTTCCAGCGATGATATAGGTGTGCCCAACTGGTGGGCAGTTTCTTTAGCCATACCCACCCACACCAGGTTCTGCTCGGCGCGGCGCGCAGTGCTAAAGGCGAAATAAGCTATAAGCAAAAAGGCGGCAAATATGCCCAACTGCACGTACGGGAAAATGCGCAGTTGCTTAAGTGTATCCGAATCATCGTAATAGATATAGCGTGTAACACCTCCACCCAAATCGGCTACAATAGGGTCGTGCGTGGCCTGCATTTCTTTAATTATCTTAAGCACCTTATCGGGGTTAACCATCTTCACCGAATCGATGTTGCCGTAGTTAATCACGTTCATTTTATCGTCCGTCATTATAACCGGTGTGCTGGCCGAGTTAAGCACAACCTCCGATATAAATGTCTCTACCAAATCGTTCAGCGTTTGCTTGAGCTTGGTAAACAGGTTCGAGTCTTTATAGTAGATGTAGCTCTTGCTTATTTTATAATCTACCACTATGGGCGGATACATAGAAAACGCGGCGCGGATGGTGGTAGGCAGTTGTGCAAACATGATAGTACCTTTTGGGATATCTATGTTGCGCGCATATTGTATATTGCCATGTTCATCGCAAAGAATAGCCGGTATATCGTTATTGGAAGTAACAATATCGTTGAAGAATGTGATAAGGTCGTTGCTTTCTACCGATAGCAAAAACGCAGTGGACTGGGCATATACATTTACCTTCCTTCTTTCTTCTTCGGCCAGTTTTGTAAATAGCTCCTGCGTATAGCGTACCAATTTGGCCTTGCGGCCTATGGCTTCGGCCCACAGCCTTGCCTTATACTTCTCTTCCTGCGCTATTTTGTTGGCCAGACGGTTTGTATAGGTAAGCGTAGCCAAACCTATCAACGTGCCCAGCAGCAGCAGTATTAATTTAAGGTTAGACTTACGTGCGTATACATCCATGGATTTCAAAGGTATTAAAGTTGTTCATACATATTACGTCTTATCCATTTTCAGATTCGACAAGGCAAAACAATCTCCATTTCTCATTCCGGGTGCTGTAGAGACGCGATGTTGGCGTCTTTTTGCCAAAGATGCCAACATCGCGTCTCTACTCTTTATCTTCCTCAAAGTCCATAAACTTAGGCTCTTCGCGGGTGTCAAAGTACTTATCCTCACGCTTTTGCTCTTCAGGGTCGGCCTTTCGCGGTGCATTATTTTTTAGCAGGTCTTTCAGTACCTGCTTCTCATTTCTAAAGTCAGCTTGTATCTTATTACGCACCGAGGCCTTATCGAACTTAATCTTAGGGTCGCTAAGGTTGCCAGTCATGGTCAGGAAAATGTTTACCCCCTCATATGGGTCGTTCTCTATATACTGCACATCGCTCTGGTTTCGGCGGTTGAATTTTTGCGCCAGCAGTTTGTGCAGGTTAATTTTAAAGTGGTAATCCACGGTATTATCAAACCGGTGGTAGCCAAAGAACATGAGGTTAAGCGCCGAGGTCTTTATCTCAAACTCGGGTATATCAAACTGCTCGTTGGCTATTTTAATGGTGTTTGATAACTCGGCAAAGCGGATATCCTCTAACTCTTCTATCCTTATAAATTTAGAGGCTGCGCGTAAAGGCTCAAACTTGATAAGTTCCCCATTTTTAATAGAGAAATCGATAATAGCCGAAAGCGATTTGGGGTCAAGGTCTTTGTAATTTTTCCAGGTCATATCCAATGCAATGGCCGTGCTAAGAGTACCCTTGAGGTGCCTGTCGGTAAGTGTAGTTTGGCCAAAGTTTTCACTTTCTTTAAATATGGTAGGTATATCCAGCCCCACAGCGGTTATATCCAGGCGCATAACCAGCGAATTATCGGGTGTAAACCCAATCGAGCCAGAGGCACGCACATCTCCGGCCATAGCACGGGTAGAAAGATGGTTTATTCGCAGCAAACCATTGGATAGCTGCACATTGGTGCGTAAATCATTAAAAATCATTTTACGGTAAAGAAATTTACCCACCTCTACATCTACATTGCCGCGCATGCTGAATATCTCGCGTATGTTTATCTTCTCTTTGCGTTGGGCCGCCGGCTGTCGATTGCCTATCTCGGCATTTTTCAGATCGGTCTGGCATTCATCTTCTTCACCAAAGGCATCAAACAC
>DATGXP010000024.1:0-1750 GCA_035298845.1 Chitinophagales bacterium | reverse complement strand
GGACCATTACAGCGATGATGGCCCGCCCAACGTAATTCCTTTTCCGTGGTGGTACACCAGCGAGGGCAGTGTGCGCGAAGCAATTGAATATACGGCACAACTAAAACTGAATACCGAACCAAAGAGGCTTACCTCATGGTGTCAACTAACTGCCAATACCTGGGGTGTTGACCACCAGGCCGAAGATTATATCATCAACTTTCAGTTTTGGAGCCATGTAAGTAACGGAGCCAAAGGCATTCATTATTTTTTAGCCACGCCCGAATCTAAATCCGATTACCCGGTGCAATGGGAAGAGGCCTTGTACAGTACCCGACAGTTAAGCGCTGTAAAAAACCTGTGCATGTATGGCGAGTGCTGGCAGGGGGTTAAAGTAAATAGCGGCAATGTAATTGCCAATGGCCTGGTAAGTGAAAACGCTCTGATGATTACGGTGCTGAATAACTCGATTGACTATACGGTTAACAATGTGTTTAACCACGACTGGATTCCAACTATTCAACCGGTAGATTTTCAGCTTGAAGTAACGGTGCCCGATTGGATACCCCTACAGCAATTTTACGAGGTATTATCAACCGGTAAAATTAATATAGGCAACATTGTAAACACCGGTGGCAGAACGTACCAGATAAGTGGAACTATAAACACCAAAAGCCAGGTGTTTGTTATTGGCAGTAATGATAATGTTGCACCTGAGCAGGTAACAAGGATAAATGTACCTGATAAAATTTCGCCCAATAACTTTACCCTTTCATGGAGCGAGCCGTTCGATAATTTTGGTGTGCGCGGATACTACATAAAAGCCGACAACGATATTATTGATACTGTATTTGCGCCCATATGGGAATCGGCTGGTAAGGTAAATGCCTGCCTGGTAGGCTACTGGAGTGTGATACCATTTGACGATGCAGGTAATACAGGCCAACCGGGTGTGCTAACTGTAGATTGGAGTGGCGTTGGCAGCGGAACGCCGGTGCTATACCAGCAACCGCAAAGCATTACGGTTAATGCAGGCAATACTGCGGTTTTCTCTATAGCCGATTCTGCCGCTACAGGCGTGGCTTACACCTGGCAGGCAGATACCGGCAACGGCGTTTGGGCTAATTTAGCAAATGGCGCAAACTACGGTGGCGTATTTACATCCTCTTTAACTGTGTTTGGTACACAGCATAATACCGGTTACAAATTCAGGTGCTCTGTTACGGTTGGTTGCGGTCAACTGGCCATGTTTAGCGATTCGGCTTTGCTGACAGTAACTGGAAGTGTGGGGATAAACGAAAATTTAAAGAATGATTTTCGTGTTTTTCCTAATCCGGCAAATGAAAGCATAATAGTTTCCGTTTCTGATGTTTACCCCCATACTGCTATTATTGTGTGCGATGTTAACGGACGGCCTTGCCTTAGCGCAGATATTAAAAGGGAGAAAACTGTTTTTGATGTAAGTGCACTTGGCAGCGGAGTTTATTTTGTGCGCCTGTATCAACATGGATTATTTAGCAACGTTGTAAAGCTTATTAAACTTTAAATTATTAATGAATAGATTTTTTGCCGGTTACACCCACACGTTTTTTTTAACATTTGCATTGTGCTTTTCCATTCAGGTTACCTACAGCCAGGTAAACCCGGCCAACATTACCATAGCGCGCGATAGCTTTGGTGTGCCGCATATATACGGACATACCGATGCCGAAGCTGCCTACGGTTTAGCCTGGGCACATAGCGAAGATGATTTTAAAGGCATACAGCAAAA
>DATGXP010000023.1:0-1905 GCA_035298845.1 Chitinophagales bacterium | reverse complement strand
TGGTGTAAACGCAGCTTTGGTAACCAATGGAGTAGCAGGCACATTAACCGTAAGTACACCTTCTTCACCTACAGTTGAAATACTATACAACAACTGCAAGCCATGCATCAACAGCGAGATTACTGTAACCAAAGCTTCTGGCACGTGGGCATTGCCAACCGGCCTGAATTGGGTAAATGACCAAACAGCAACAACGCAGTCATTCAACACAAGCTCTGCTTCGGTTAAAATGTATTCTACCAGTGTAAGTACATCGTATAACCTTGCCAGTCCTTTAGCTTTTGATGGATTTATAACAACTACTGCCGATAACCGTACGGCTCCTACCCTATCGGCCATAAGTAATGTGTGCGTGGGCACAGCAGCACTTATCAACTGCACACCTACCAACTGGACCGGTGGCAGCCCTATACAACATGAGTGGAATGTATTTACTACCGATGCTAATTCACCGGTACTATCTTCAACTGCGGCAAGCCTTGTAAACTTTAATGCTTCATCGCTGGCAGCGGGCACATACAATTTACGCTACCGCGTAAAAGACCAGTGCTGCGGCTGGAGTGTACCGGCCTATACTACATTTACAATTACACCATGCGACAATACGTGGATAGGTGTAAACAGCAATTGGGCCGACCCGGACAACTGGAGCCTGGGTATAGTGCCATCGGCCTGCGACCCAAGCAAGGCGGTGGTTGTAAACGCCGGTGCCTCGCCGGTAGTATCTGCCAATGCAGATGCAGGAACTATAGAAGTGGCTAACAGTACGCAAATAACAATTGACAACGGTGTAAGCCTTTCGGTGTGCGGCGACTGGATTGGCGCTGGCAGCACAGCATCGGTAGTTAACGGTGGCGGCACTTTAATATTAACCGGCGGAACTAACCAGATACTGAGCGGCAAAACAAATTTTCAGACTTTACATGTAGATAAAGGCACTGCCGGGGTAACCATGCAGGCCGGTAGTGTTATAGATATTTACAAGGCACTTGAGTTAAAAAGCGGAAACTTTAACAGCGGAAGCGGTACACTCACATTAAAGAGCAGCTCTGCTGCACATGCCATCTTCAACGATTTTGGCGTGCCTTACGGCAGCTATACCGGCACATTTACAGGCACTATACGAGAAGAACGCTACTATGAAGCCCCAAGCGCCAATAGTTACAACCAGCACTACATGGGCAGCCCGGTAAGCAATGCCGACCTGGCCCAATTTGGTGCCGGTGGCAGCTCGGGCGCAGTAACACCTACTGCTAACTGCGATGAAACACAGCTAAGTCAGTACTCAGTTTACGGCAGTGTATTTAGCTACAACCAGGCCAACGGCAGCACTTGCGCCCTGGCAGGCTGGTATGTAGAGGCCGCCGGTAATACAGCGCAGGCAGGCAAGGGTTACTCGGTAGCTAAAACAGGCGCGGGCACGCTAACATTAACCGGTACACCCAACACTGGCGGCAGCTATACACAAACCGGTTTAATTAATAGCGGCTGGAGCAATACCAGCCTGCAAAACCATACTTATGTAGCCGGCTGGCAGTTGGTGTCTAACCCATATAATGCCACACTTGATCTAACAGGCCTGGCTGCACAACCCGGTTTTGATGCACAGATAAAGGTATGGGTAACGCACGGCCCGGGCGCGGGTAGCTATCAGGATGCAACGGTTATAGCTCCTTTCCAGGCTTTCTTTATAAAAAAGAACGGCAACCCGGGCAGCACGTATACTATTGATGGCGCTAAGCGTGTGGTAACCCCGCAAACATTCCAGTTGCAAAACAACGATGAGCAACTGACTATAACTGCTACTAACAATAATACCACGCTCACCGATGTTACCACGGTGGCCTTCAACAGTGATGCCACTACACAATTTGATGTAGACTACGATGCCAATAAACTATCGGG
>DATGXP010000022.1:0-6336 GCA_035298845.1 Chitinophagales bacterium | reverse complement strand
GAAAGTAAACCGGCACATCCCACTCATTACAAAATCTTATAAAAGCAGGCAGCTCGCGCCAGTTTTGCTGCATGGCACAGGCCGATATGCCGAAGAAGGTGTTGCGGCTCTTCGCATAATCTCTAAACCATTTCATGTTCTCCAGCGTGCGCTCAAAGTCGGCATTTATCCGTATGCTTTCATACGTTTCTTTTTGCAGCGAATCAAACGATACATTGATATGGAAGTCGGTATTCTCCAGTATGCGCTTTACCCGGTTATTTAGCACCGTGGCGTTGGTTTGCACCGATATGCGCACTTTGGGGTTTATCTCCATTATCTTCTCCCATATCTGGTAGTATATTTCTATCAAAAAGGGTTCACCGCCGTAAAACTTAACTTCATCCAGGTAGGGTATAAACTCTTCCAGTTGCTTTACAAAGGCATCGTCGTAGGCCATCGCAAGCGGCGGCAGCTTTTCGCGCTTGGTACGTATCAGCGATGAAAAATCACCGCTGCACATTTCACACTCCAGGTTACATATATTGCTCAGCTCAAACTCCATTACACTTGGGTAACGGTTTCGGTTCATGGTACGCTCGTCGTATTGCTTGGCTTTTACCGCATCAAAATTTCCCGCTACCAATTGTTGCTTACAGCCTGTGCAGCCCAGCGACAAATCATCATGCTTTATAAATTCACGTAGCTTATCAGCTTCGGCACCAAACCAGATATCCTTTATTGAGTTTTTGGGGTATTCTCCCAACAGGTGTGTCCGGTTGTAGCAGCAGGCTATAGCCCTGCCATGGTGCCCGAAATAAATGCTTTTAAAAGGGGCATAGCAGGCATATTTCTGCGGTCCTAAAGGCCGGTGTTGGTTATACTCTTTAAGCAAAGGTTTTGCCAAAGAGTTGTAATTCGTCTTTCGTTTAAATAAGCTTTCCAGAAACATGTGGTGCTAAATTAAAATTAACTACCCAATGCGGCGAACCCTTTATACCATTTTACCATTTCTGCCACTCCTTGCTGTATGCCTGTTTCAGGCTTGTAGCCTATGTAGCTATACAAATTATCGCAGCTGGCATTGGTAGCCAGCATGTCGCCGGGCTGTATGGGCTTAAAATTAACTACTGCTTTCTTACCCAGGGCTTCTTCTATGGTATTTAAAAAATCGATGGTATACACCGGGTTGTGGTTGCCTACATTAAAGATGCGGTTAACCCCTTTTTCTTCCTGCTGTATTTTTTCTATCAGCAGCGATATGGCGTTTATTACATCGCCCACGTACGTAAAATCGCGTATCATTTTACCCTCGTTAAACAGCTCTATGGGTTTCCCCTCGCTAATGGCCTTCATAAAAATATAAGCAGCCATATCGGGGCGGGTCCAGGGGCCATAAACGGTAAAAAAGCGCAGGCCTATCAGGTTTATTTTATACAGTGCAGCATACGTATGGGCTATCAGCTCATCAGCTTTTTTGCTGGCAGCATATACCGATATAGGGGAATCGGTTTTTTGCTCTTCGGTGTAGGGTGTTTCATCGTTCAGCCCGTACACCGATGAGCTGGAGGCGTATATCACATTCTTTACGCCACGCTTGTGTGCACACTCCAGCAGATTTACAAAGCCCTTTACATTACTATCTATATAAGCCTGTGGCGTAAGCAACGATTGGCGCACACCGGTAAGCGCCGCAAGGTGAATTACAGCATCAAACTGCTGTGCTGCAAAGCAGGTATCCAGTTGGTTTAAGTTACACAGGTCGGCGTAGTAAAAATCAGCGGATGGTGTTTGTTGGTGGCCTTGCTCCTTAAATGCATTGAAATCGGTTATCCCTAATTGTGCGGCACGCGCCTTTTTGATTTCGTAATTGCTTAACTCCGAAAAATTATCCAACGCGGTTATCTTAAATTTATCTTTAAGCAACTGCACCAGGCTATAGCCTATAAACCCGCCAAAACCGGTAATCAAAATTTTCTGCATGCGGCCCGAAAATAACCGAATTGCCGAAACAGCCCACCACCCGATTATCCAGTGGGTGCGTAAGCCTCTATTTTAATTGGCTATCGCTTTTGCCGCTGCGCACAAAAGGGTAGTATAGCAGCACATACCAGGGGTCTTTAGGGTCGTGCTCTACACCAAACTCGGGCGGGTAGTTGCGGGTAAATTTGGCCGTGCCAAACAGCTGGTCCCATATAAAAAGCATATTGCCAAAGTTGCCGTTGTTATTGCTTATGCCATCGGCATTGGTAAGCCCGTGGTGGCCAAAGTGAGTAGCCGGAGTAGAGATGGTATGCTCCAGCAGCCAGGCCAGCGGGTGCAATAGCTTGTAGCGGTACAAAAAGCTGTCCCACCGCAGCTCGCTGTGGGCCCCTATTACAATCAACAGTTTAATTACGGTGTATAGCACATATACTTTACCAAAACCCAAAAACACGGCGGTGGCCGCCAGCCATATATTGGGCATAAAAAGGTAATACAATACATTGTTGCGAAAGGCCACCCCCACGCCCATACCCGGCGAGGCGTGATGCGCCAGGTGGAATTTCCAGAGAAAAGGAGAGTGGTGCGATAACCGGTGCCACCAATATTGCGGCATATCTTCTATCAATAAGAGAATAAGAAACTGGTAGCCCGCACCTATACCGGCAAATTTACCTTCGGCTGCCGGAAAAAAACTTCTGCCCGCAAACGCTACCAATAATAGTATAGCCGGCTGCACCAAAATGGTAAGCTGCGAAAAACTGACTACCTCGGCCAGGTAATCGTTCCAGCTGCGTTTACTGTTTTTGTATGCGCCCAGCAGTGCCTCGGCAATGCCAAATAATAGCAGAAAGGCAATGACTGCTTTTTCATCGAACCGGTTAATACCAAATAGTTCATGTTTCACGCTTCAGTGGGGTTGAGGTGATTAAATTGTTTACTAAGCCAAGTTACTACTTTTTTGCGGTATTGTCTCTAACTGTTATTAGCTTAGCATAAAATTAAGCACCATGAAAAAATATTACTTCAACGTTTTACTGGCTTCTTTTTTACTGATATCTGGCTGCAAAAAGGAAGATGATAACAGTAATGCCTGTACGCCTACTGTAGTTACTATTACTACGGATATTACAACCCCTACTACCTGGAGCGATTGCCACGTATATATTATAAACGTAAACCAGATAAGCGTAACCAGCACGCTTACCATAGAGGCCGGTGCCATCATCAAGTTTAACGATATAGCCGGAGATAACGCCATATTGGTTTCCAGTTCGGGCCGCATACTTGCAACGGGCACAGCTGCTAAGCCGGTAGTATTTACATCGGCCAAAGACGATACTCACGGCGGCGATACCAACGGCGATGGTAGCGCCACTACACCTGCCCGAGGCGATTGGGGTGGTATTATCATCAACTCTAACAACTGCACCTTTACCTACTGCACATTTATGTATGGCGGCGAGGAGCCATCGGCCGGGGCGGGCCAACCTACGCTGGAGTATTCTTATTACTATGGTGCAATAGATAATTGCACCTTTGCTTACTGCGGTGGCGGCACTACCTACAATGGGTACGGTGTGGTAGATGCCCGGTATTGCGAGGATAATCGCTTTCACATTACCAACTGCACTTTTTATGGCAACATAAAGCCCATGCTGCTTAACCCTTTTGTAAGTGTAGATAATTCGAATACGTTTCACAACCCCGCTAATACGAGCGAAACCAATCAACTGAATGGTGTTTTTATGGGTTTAACAGCCAATGAGGCCACTACCGATGTAAGCTGGTTGGAGACTGAAGTGCCGTTTGTGCTGAATGGCTCGCTGTATGTAGGCGACGGGCTTAAACTAACGGTAGCTGCCAATGTGATTGTAAAAATGGTAGACCCGCTGGCGCAGGGCGACAACAAAATTTCGATAAAGGAGGGCAGCTCTACCATAGAGGGGCGTGATTTGCCGGGTGTGTTTTTTACCGGCTATACCGATGATGCCCATGGCGGCGACACCAATGGCGATGGTACTGCCAGCTCTATAAGTGGCGGTTACTGGTATGGTATACAGGATATCTCTGCAACTATTACCACCAACAACTACTGCTACAGCTGGAGCAATATATTATATGCCAAGTATCCGTAGAACTTAATTCCTTGCTTTAATTTTTTACCAATTTACCCTGCCCTGTAATCTTGTTATCGGCAATTTTTTGCCATAGATAAACACCGGGTAAAAGTCCTTTTACATCAAGCGTTTCGGTAGCAGATGCGATTACGTAAGTAGAAACCTGTCTACCCGCGATGTCCATAATTTGTAGTTTGTTACGACTGCCTTTATTCAGCTGCGGAATATTTACGGTTAAATAGTCTGCTACGGGATTGGGGAACACAGAAACTAAACTGCCTTCGATTGTGTTTTCTATACCGCTGTATAGCCAGCAGGAAGTGCCGGAATAAATTGGATAAGAACTCATACTAAACTCAGAGTAGGCACTATCTTTATAGCTGAAGCATTCTAAATCATAACTGCTGGGGTCAAGGGCAAAAAGGGCACTAGAGGCAAATCCATAAATGCCTCCGATTCCTTCTATAATCGAAGTCTCAACATAGTTGCTATAGTCTTGTATTAATAAACGCCTGCGTATTTTTCCAAACATCCATATCAGGTCTTCTGATTTAACTTTAAGGCGGGATGTTGCAAGATACCAGTGATTAATGCTATCTCCAACTACTACCGAAAAATCATACAGAAGTTTATCTGCGGTTTGTCCCGCGGGACGGAAATAAACTTTGCGGGCAGCACTATCGTTGCGCATCAAACCGAATAATTCATTCTGGTAGGAGGTAAGAGTAGTGTCATGGGGCTCAAATTTTCTATATCCACTTCTTCTTAGAACAGTATATGTAAACGAATCGGTTAAAAGCTTCTCTGCAGTAAATATCTGTTCGCTCCTGCCTACATGATTGGGATACATTCCTTCATAGCTTATTTGCCTCCATACCGTGAGCGTATCGGGTATAGGTATATAGCTTTGCGCAAAGCCCTGCAAAACCAGGGTTAACAGGCAGGATGAAAGAAATGCTCTTTGTATCATAGGGATACTAAATATAGGGTATAAATTTAATAATATAACATAGGTAATTCGTGCATTTTTAGGCGCAAACGTGTATTTCCCTACATTCAGTTACATTAGCGGCGATGAGCGCAATACCTTTTAGTGATTTAAATCTTAGTAATCCCCTTATTAATGCCCTTGGCGATTTGGGATATACCCATGCCACTACCATACAGGAGCGGGCTTTCCCGGTTATAATGTCGGGTCGCGATGTGGTGGGCATAGCCCAAACCGGTACGGGTAAAACCTTTGCTTACCTGCTGCCCTGTCTGCGCCAATGGAAATTCAGCAAAGAAAAATCTACACAGGTTTTAATACTGGTGCCCACGCGTGAGCTGGTGGTGCAGGTGGTAGAAGAAATACAGAAGCTGAGCAAATATGTATCGGTAACTTCTGCTGCGGTATATGGTGGTACCAACATTAATACTCATGTGCATGAAGTAATGCAGAACCCGGATTTTGTGGTGGCCACACCAGGAAGGTTGATAGACCTGATACTGAAAGGTGCCTTTAAAGCAAAGACGGTTAAGAAGCTGGTGATAGATGAGGTAGACGAAATGCTTAACCTGGGTTTCCGCGCGCAGCTAAAATTGATACTGGACCTGCTTCCGCTTAAGCGCCAGAACATTATGTTCTCGGCAACGCTTACCGATGATGTGGAGCTGCTGATAAACGACTTTTTCAACCAACCTGTGAAGATAGAGGCAGCCCCATCGGGTAGTCCCTTGAGCAATATTGAGCAGACGATATACGAAGTACCTAACTTTCACACCAAGGTAAACCTGATTAAGCTGTTGCTGAAAGATGAAAGCATGAGCAAGGTGTTGGTGTTTTGCGCTACCAAAAGCCTGGCCGACCAGTTGTTTCACGAGTTGTATTTAACTATAGAAGAGAAGATGGGCATCATCCACAGCAACAAATCGCAGAACTCGAGGTTTGAGGCGGTGAGGCGTTTTCATGCAGGTGAGTGCCGCGTGCTGGTAGCTACCGATATTGTGGCCCGTGGTATAGATGTATCGGAGGTGAGCCATGTGTTCAACTTCGACCTGCCCGAGGTGCCCGAAAACTACATACACCGTATAGGCCGTACCGGCCGCGCCGATAAAAAGGGGATTGCTATTGCCTTTGTAACCCCACGCGAGCAGGAAGCCCGCGAGAAGATTGAAGCGCTGATGAATTATGCACCACCGGTGCTGCCACTGCCCGAAGAGTTGGAAATATCTACCGTGCTTACGCGTGATGAGATGCCGAAAGTATACCAGC
>DATGXP010000021.1:0-9194 GCA_035298845.1 Chitinophagales bacterium | reverse complement strand
CTACTACCACGCAAACAGAAATGGCACCTGCAGAAGAGGCTGCTACAGTAAATGTAAAGGTAGCCGACCTGTCTACCCCTAAAGATTTTGTATGCGGTATGGATGTAGCCGAAGGCAGCATTGCCGATACTGCATCGCACGATGGCAAGCTATATGGCTTTTGCTCAAAAGAGTGTAAAGCAGAATTTGTAAAAGACCCGGCTAAATACCTGGCCGAAGCAAAATAATAAAGGTTGACGGGCAACACCTGCAATACGCAGCTGGCTTGTTCGTTAACTTAACCTTAAAATACCTGTATGTTTCATAGCAAAATAACCGGTGTGGGCATGTATGTGCCCGAAACAGTGGTTACCAATGAAGACCTATCGAAAGAGATGGACACCAGTGATGAGTGGATTATAGAACGCACTGGCATAAAAGAAAGACGTTTTTTTAAAGAAGGCGTAGATAGTGTATCCAGCATGGCTACCAAAGCCTGTGAGCAGGCGCTGGAGCGTGCCGGTAAAAAGCCGGAAGATATAGACCTGATAGTAATGGCTACCCTTAGCTCAGATTATAATTTTCCGGGCTCGGGTGTATTGGTGCAGCGCAGCCTGCCCTTTCGCAACATTCCGGCCTTCGATGTAAAGGCACAGTGCTCTGGTTTTATTTATGCCCTTAGCGTAGCCGACCAGTTTATTAAAACCGGCATGTATAAGAATGCCCTGGTAATAGGCAGCGAGGTGCAAAGCAACGTGTTTGAAAAAAGCGACCGCGGCCGCAACATGGCTGTAATATTCGGCGATGGTGCAGGCGCTGTAGTGTTGGAGGCTACCACCGAAGAGAACAAAGGTATACTCACCACCAAACTGCATAGCGATGGCCACTTTGCCGAAGAGCTTTTTCTGGAGCACCCCGGCAGTCGCCGCAAAGAGAGGTTTACACCTGATATGCTCGAGAAGGGCGAACTGCTGCCACACATGAACGGCAAGTTGGTGTTTGTAAACGCTATCAAGTATTTTCCCGAGGTAATACGCGAGGCGCTTACCGAGTGCAACCTTACCGATAGCGATGTAGATTTACTGATACCTCACCAGGCCAATGCGCGCATTACCGTACAGGTGCAAAAAGAAATGAACCTGCCCGATGAGAAGGTAATAAGCAACATAGATAAGTATGGGAATACCACTGCCGCTTCTATTCCTATTGCCCTGTGCGAAGCGTGGGAAGCCGGTAAGGTAAAAGAGGGCGACCTGATTGCTATTGCTGCCTTTGGCTCTGGCTTTATGTGGGCCAGTGCGCTTATACGGTGGTAGTATTTGTTACTGCCTTGGTAACGAGTGCATAGGTATGCTACTAATTACATTCAATGGAGCATAGTCTTTCCCGCAAGTGATTCAAAACTTTACTTTTGCATTTCAATACAAGGATCTGTGAAGACTATACTGATTGTTGACGATGAGGAAAAGTTGCGAAACCTGCTTAGCAGAATTATAACCCTGGAAGGATTTGAAGTGATACAAGCCGGCGACTGCCAGGCTGCTTTAAAAAAAATAGAGCACTCCAATGTAGATGTGGTGCTTTGCGATGTTAAGCTGCCCGACGGCAATGGAGTAGAGTTAACCAAAACGATAAAAGAACGTTTCCCCACTATAGAAGTTATTTTGCTTACAGCATATGGTAATTTGCCTGATGGTGTGCAGGCAATAAAGAATGGTGCTTTTGACTATATTATAAAAGGAGATGATAACGACCGTATTGTACCCTTGCTTTACCGGGCTATAGAGAAAGTTGAACTGAGCAGTAGAATTAAGCAGCTTGAAAAACAACTGGACAGCTCCCATTCGTTCGATACTATTACCGGTACATCAAAAACTATTTTGCAAGCTATTGAGCTGGCACAGAAAGTTGCTCCAGCCGATGCTGCTGTATTGCTTACCGGTGAAACCGGAACCGGTAAAGAGGTTTTTGCCCGCGCTATTCACCAGGCAAGCGGCCGGCGCTTAAAAAGTTTTGTAGCTATCAACTGTTCGGCCTTTGGTAAAGATTTGCTGGAGAGCGAAATGTTTGGCCACAAGGCGGGTTCATTTACCGGTGCTACAAAAGAAAAGAAAGGATTATTTGAAGAGGCAAACCAAGGAACTATTTTTCTTGATGAAATAGGCGAAATGCCAGCTGAACTACAGGCAAAATTGCTGCGTGTTTTAGAATCGGGCGAGTTTATAAAGGTAGGCGATACCAAACCCATAAAAGTAAATGTGCGCATAATTGCAGCAACCCACCGCGACTTGCAACAGGAAATTAAGACGGGGCACTTTCGCGAAGATTTATTCTATCGCATTTCAGCTTTTCAGATTAAGCTGCCTGCTCTGCGTGAACGGCTAAGTGATATAGAAATGCTGGCCAATCATTTCGCGGCTGTTTTTTCGGCAAAGACGAATAAGCTAATAAAGAAATTAACACCTGAATTTATAGAAGCGCTTAAGCAACATGCCTGGAATGGAAACATCCGTGAGCTGAAAAATGTAATTGAGCGCAGTGTTATACTTTCATCGGGCGATGAGCTAGCCATTAATACGCTACCCTTTGAATTTCACGAACCCGTAGCTACCGGTAAAAATGGGAAAGTGCTTTCGGCTTTCGATTTATCCAGCGTTGAAAAACTCCACATTCAAAAGGTGCTTAACTATACTAACGGTAACCGCACAGAGGCTGCTAAACTACTGGGTATAGGTGCCGCTACACTTTACCGGAAAATAGACGAATACAAACTTTAAAACCCTCTCTCAAAATGAGAGAATGGTTCTCTCATTTTGAGAGAAGCCCTCTTCCGTTCGCATCACTTTCTTTCTCTTTGTTAACTGCTGCAATAGTCTTGTAATCAGCTCTTTGTGGTTCGTTTTCAGCACATTCAAGAGTTAAGGCATTGCCTTTGTCATTACCTGCCCGCAAAACGGCATTCGCTACTAAACAAAAACCAATACAATGATTGCAGCCATTCTTTTTACCGGAGGCATTTTATGCTTCGCACTACTTTTTAGAACCATTGATTTTTTCGAAAACATATAAAAGCTAAAAACATGATTGCACTTTTTATCATTTCATTACTGGTGTTCGGCTATTTAATATATGTGCTGATTAAACCTGAAAAATTTTAACTCATGAACAAAGAAATTTTAGGACCTATCTTAATGTTTGTGCTCACACTTGTGTTGGCCATTCCATTTGGTAAATACATTGCTAAAGTATACGCCGGTGAGAAAAGTCTGCTGGATTTTTTTAAGCCTGTAGAAAATCTTTTTTTCCGCCTAAGCGGTATAGATGCCACCAAAGAGATGAACTGGAAGCAGCACATGGTTGCTTTGCTGGTGATTAATGCGGTGTGGTTTGTATACGGTTTTTTTGTCTTGCTCTTTCAAGGCTCACTGCCTTTAAATCCGGATGGCAATCCTGATATGACTGCCGATTTGGCTTTTAATACGGTAATAAGTTTTATAGTAAACTGTAACCTGCAACACTATAGCGGCGAAACCGGTGTAAGCTACTTTACACAAATATTTGTACTGATGTTTTTTCAATTTGTTTCGGCGGCTACCGGTATGGCAGCATTAGCTGTTTTGTTTAATGCGCTAAGAGCCCGCACCACCGATAAACTGGGTAATTTCTACGATTACTTTATGAAATCGCTCACCCGTATTTTGCTCCCCTTATCGTTGGTGGTGGCGCTTATACTATTGATTAACGGCACACCCATGACCTGGCAGGGTAAGGATACGATAGTAACCCTGCAAGGCGATACGGTGCAGGTTTCGCGCGGGCCGGTTGCTTCTTTTGTTCCTATTAAGCATTTGGGTACTAACGGTGGTGGATTTTTCGGCGTCAACTCTGCCCACCCGCTGGAGAGCCCAAACTATATGACCAATATCACCGAGATGGTTGCGCAGTTATTAATTCCATTTGCGCTGGTATTTGCCCTTGGTTTTTACCTAAACCGCAAAAGACTTTCGTGGATGATTTTTGGTGTAATGACTGTTGGGTTTTTATTACTCGCCATACCCAATATGGTAATGGAGATGAACGGTAACCCGGCCATAGCGGCTATGGGTGTAGACCAATCTAACGGCGCTACCGAGGGGAAAGAAGTGCGCTTTGGTGCAGCTGCATCCGGCTTTTGGTCAATAGCCACTACTGTTATTTCTACTGGTTCGGTAAATGCTATGCATGATAGCACCATGCCACTTTCGGGAATGAATCAGCTGCTGGCTATGATGGTGAATAGTTTTTATGGGGGGGTAGGCTGTGGCATTTTAAACTTCTTCGTATTTATCATCATCGCCGTTTTTATTTCGGGGTTGATGGTTGGGCGTACGCCGGAATTTTTAGGTAAAAAAATTGAAGCGCGCGAGATGAAAATTGCTGTGCTGATTTCCTTGCTTTCACCGCTCCTTATTCTGGGTGGTACAGCATTGGCTGCCTATCTGGCCGCGCACGATACACCTATGGGTTGGTGGTTCAGTGGTAATGCCACAGGTTGGCTAAACAACCCCGGCTATCACGGATTTTCTGAAATGCTGTATGAGTTTACCTCTGCCAATGCCAACAACGGTAGCGGTTTTGAAGGATTGGGCGACAACAACCCATTCTGGAATATTACTACCGGCATTATACTTATACTAGGTAGATACCTGCCTATTATAGGCCCTGTAGCTATTGCAGGTTTATTGGCTGGTAAAAAGTATATACCTGAAAGCGCGGGAACTTTAAAAACAGACACGCTCACGTTTGGCGCTATGGTATTCGCTGTAATTTTTGTAGTAACCGCCCTGCTTTATTTCCCGGCTTTAGCACTTGGCCCCATTGCGGAATATTTCAGTATGCTGTAGTCTGAGCAGAAGGAACAAGAAGGAATTCATTTAAAAGAAAAAGAACAAAGTCATGAGTAAAACTCAAAATACATCTCTCTTTCAAAGGGAACAAGTGAACGAAGCATTTAAACACTCTTTTACTAAACTCAACCCTAAAAGTATGTTTCGCAACCCGGTGATGTTTACCGTGGAGATTGGAACTGCCATCATGCTTGTAGTAACTATTTATTCAGCTTTCAGCGCAGGTAATGCGCAAGGTTCGTGGGCATATAACCTAACGGTGTTTATAGTGCTGCTCCTTACATTGCTGTTTGCCAATTTTGCCGAGGCCTTAGCCGAGGCGCGTGGTAAAGCCCAGGCACAAAGCCTGCGCAAAACGCGCGAAGAAACCAAGGCTAAAATGGTATTAAGCCGTATAGATGGCTTTAATGTACTTACCGAAGAGCGGCTATCGTCACAGTTGCGCAAAGGCGATATTTTTATGTGCGAAGCCGGCGACATTATACCTACCGATGGCGAAATTATAGAAGGTATTGCTACTATAGATGAAAGCGCCATTACAGGCGAAAGTGCACCGGTAATACGCGAATCGGGCGGCGACAAAAGCAGTGTAACCGGTGGAACTAAAGTGTTGAGCGACCGCATTAAAGTGATGGTGTCAACTTCGCCAGGTGAGAGCTTTCTGGATAAAATGATAGCCCTTGTAGAAGGTGCCAGCCGCCAAAAGACTCCGAACGAGATTGCATTGACGATTTTGCTTGCAGGCTTTACATTGGTGTTTGTTATCGTGTGTGTTACACTGCAGCCCTTTGCTGCCTATGCTAATACGCCTGTTACAATTGCTGCGTTTATTTCTCTATTCGTTTGTCTTATTCCAACCACTATTGGTGGCTTGTTATCGGCAATAGGTATAGCGGGCATGGACCGTGCTTTGCGCGCCAATGTAATTACAAAGTCGGGCAAGGCGGTAGAAACAGCTGGTGATATCGATGTTTTGTTGCTGGATAAAACCGGCACCATTACTATAGGCAATAGAAAGGCTACTAATTTTTATCCAGCCAATGGAGTTTCCGAAAAACAGTTTCTTGAATCGTGTGTGCTTGCTTCGCACTCTGATGAAACCCCCGAAGGAAAGTCGATTGTTGAATTAGCGTATGCCAAGGGTACCGAGCGTCACCTTTCGATGGGAGGCCCTAATACAAAGTTCATCAAGTTTACAGCCGAAACAAGAAGTTCTGGTGTAGATATAGATGGTAAGCGGATACGCAAAGGTGCATCGGATGCTATCCGCAATCTTTCAGAAAGGGCTGGCAATACCTTTCCAACCGAAACTGCCGAACAGGTGAAAATCATTTCATCTAACGGAGGTACCCCACTGGTAGTTTCAGAGAACGGAAAAGTAATTGGTGTAATAGAGTTGCAGGATATTATAAAACCGGGCATACAGGAACGCTTTGAGCGTCTTCGAAAAATGGGAATTAAAACTGTAATGGTAACCGGAGACAATCCGCTTACTGCCAAGTTTATTGCAGAAAAAGCCGGGGTGGATGACTTTATAGCCGAGGCAAAACCCGAAGATAAAATGAACTACATACGTAAAGAACAAACTGAAGGCCGGTTGGTAGCCATGATGGGCGATGGTACTAACGACGCTCCGGCACTTGCACAAGCTGATGTGGGTGTAGCCATGAATAGCGGAACACAAGCAGCAAAAGAAGCCGGCAACATGGTGGATTTGGATAACGACCCTACCAAGCTGATTGAGATAGTTGAGATAGGAAAACAGTTATTAATGACCAGGGGAACGCTCACTACTTTCTCTATTGCTAATGATGTGGCCAAATACTTCGCTATAGTGCCTGCACTTTTTATTGCCTCAATTCCGGCGTTGCAGGGCCTTAATATTATGAGGTTACATTCTCCGGAAAGCGCCATTCTTTCCGCCGTAATTTTCAATGCCATTATTATTCCTTTGCTTATTCCGTTGGCATTGCGCGGGGTGGCTTACAAGCCAATTGGCGCTAGCGCGCTGCTTAGAAGAAACCTGTTGATATATGGTATAGGTGGTGTTATCGTTCCGTTTATCGGTATTAAAGCTATTGACCTGGCCATCGCATTATTCATATAACCTTTTAAATAATATAATTATGAAATCGAATATTCTTCCTGCGTTTAAATTGACAGTTATATGTATCCTGTTTTTTTCGGGTTTTTATACCCTTGTAGTTAGGGGCATGGCCCTGGTAGCGGCTCCTAATCACGGAAACGGAGAAACCGTTGAGGTGAATGGTAAAACAGTAGGGTATGCTTTAATAGGACAAAAATTTACCGATGATAAATACTTTTGGTCGCGCCCGTCTGCTGTAGAGTATAATGCAGCGGGCTCGTGTGGTAGTAATAAGGGCCCAAGCAACCCCGATTATCTGGCATTAGTGCAAGGCCGGATAGATACATTTTTGGTGCACAACCCTTCGGTTAAAAAAGCCGATATCCCATCTGAATTGGTTACGGCATCCGGCAGCGGTTTAGATCCTGATTTATCACCCGCCGCTGCAAAAGTACAAATAGCACGCATTGCTAAAACAAGAAGTATAAGTGAGGATAAACTTATGGCTCTTGTAAACAGCAATACGCAGGGTCCTTTGCTTGGCTTGTTTGGCTCATCTAAAATAAATGTGCTGAAACTTAATATTGAATTGAACAACATTAAATAAATTGAACTTAAATGAAAAAGATAGCTATACTATTACTTGTATTAATTAGCACTACTGGCGCGGGGTATTCGCAAACATTATCACCGGCAGAACGCGAAGCAATAATCAAAGAATTGCGCCAGCAAATACTCGATTCTCTTCGAAAAGATGTAACTGTAATTCCTACAGCAGCAGACAGCATAAAGGCTGCAAATGCTAAACCCTGGAAAGGCAACCTGGAACTGAGTTCCTACATAGAAGCTTATTACATGTTTGATATTAATAACCCAGCCAGCGGCAACCGCCCAGGGTTTATATACAGCCATAACCGGCACAATGAGTTTAATGTTAACCTGGCTTTTGTTAAACTAAACTACACGGCTGCACGCTTACGCGCCAACATTGCATTTATGGCCGGCACTTATAGCAACGCTAATCTTTCGGCCGAACCCGGTGTATTGAAAAATATTTACGAAGCCAATGCCGGTATAAACCTTAGTAAGAAAAAGCAGTTGTGGTTAGATGCAGGTATTTTTGCCTCACACATTGGTTTTGAAAGCGCCGTAGGTAAAGATTGCTGGAACCTTACACGCAGCATACTTGCCGATAACTCTCCGTATTATGAAAGTGGAATAAAGCTTACCTACACATCGGATAACGGAAAGTTTTTGGCAAGCGGCTTGGTATTGAATGGCTGGCAGCGTATACAAAAAGTGGGTGGTAATTCTCTTCCTTCTTTTGGTTGGCAACTACAAGGAAAACCCAATGATAAAATCCTTATCAATTCATCTTCTTTTATTGGTACTGATAAACCGGACAGCGCACGCCAAATGCGTTACTTCCACAACCTCTATGCAATTTTTAATGCTACCGATAAGTTAGGTATTACTTTAGGTTTCGATATCGGGGCAGAACAAAAAGCTAAGGCCAGCAAACAGTATAACCTTTGGTACTCACCGGTATTTATTATCCGATATGCACCTATTGAGAAACTGGCCATTGCTGCGCGCTTTGAATACTATAGCGACAGAAGCGGCGTAATAATTGCGACCGGTACGCCTAACGGGTTCCAAACATTTGGTTACTCGCTAAACCTGGATGTAATACCTTTTGCAAACGCTATGATACGTATGGAAGGCAGATTGTTCCAAAACAGGCAGGATGATATTTATGAAAAGAGAAACGGTAGCTTTACAAAACTGAGCCCCAGTGTTGGTTTTTGTTTCGCCTATAGCTTTGCACATCAATTTAAGTAGCTATGGAAGAAATGCGGAAATCGGCAGAGGAGTTTCTTCAGCTTATAAAAAAATCGAGGCTGGGCAAATTCAAAGTTTACATAGGCATGAGTGCCGGTGTAGGCAAAACCTACCGCATGTTGCAAGAGGCACACGCCCTGCTTAAAAATGGAATTGATGTGAAAGTTGGATATGTAGAAACCCACTATCGCGCCGAAACACATGCATTACTCGATGGACTGCCCGTGATACCGCGGCGCAAGCTTTTTTATAAAGGTAAAGAACTGGATGAGATGGATGTGCAGGCCATACTAAACCTGCGGCCCGAAGTGGTAATTGTAGATGAACTGGCGCATACCAATATAGAAGGCAGCAAAAACGAAAAACGGTGGCAGGATGTGTTGGAAATATTAGAAGCGGGC
>DATGXP010000020.1:0-2409 GCA_035298845.1 Chitinophagales bacterium | reverse complement strand
AGGTGTAATTGATATTGGTATAAGGCAGCAAGCCTAAGCTTACACCCCAGTTTTTCTTTTTGGCAAACACGTTGGGTGCAAATGCTACGGCTATATGGCTTATATTGGGTTGTATAGAACGGTAATTAGAATCCTGCGTGTGAATATTCGCCCCATCCAGTTTCATGCCCACCTCTATAGTTGTGCGTGTTAGCGATGCATAAGAGGCCGGGTTAGCATAGTTAATGTTTACTGCGCTGGCGTAAGGCGCAGCAAGATCGCCCATAGCTTTGTTGGCGGAAAATACAGGGGAATAAACGTAACCCAGCCCAAACCGCGAATACGGCGAAGCAGCCTGAGAAAAGGCCATTATATAGGTGTACGAGAATAGAATTACGAGAATGCCCCGCATACTCAAGCCGCCACTAACACCCTGCACTCCGTAAACTTTGCTCTCTTTCACTTTATAAATTATAATTCAAAATACGGTTTAGCCCCTCCAGCACCAGATAAGGGCGGGCAAATATCTCACATTTGAGCAGAGTAACAAATAAGAGCGAATCGCCCCCGGTAGCTACTACCTGCAGGTTTCCAAAACGCGCATCATATTCTTTTATTATGCCGTTTACTTCTTCTTTAATGCCGTTTACCACCCCGCTAAGGATAGAAGTGGTAGTATCTGTGCCTGTAAGTTCGAAGGCGGTAAACTGCATAGGATCTACCAACGGCAGTTTGGCCGTGTAATTGTGCAGCGCCTTAAACCGCATCATCATACCCGGCGATATAGCCCCGCCTTGGTACTCGGCAGCTGCGCTAACAAAATCATAAGTAATGCAGGTGCCAAAGTCTATCTTAAGTATGTTTTTACCGGGGTAAAGAAAATTGGCTGCCACTGAGCCTGCTACGCGGTCGGCACCCAGGGTTTCAGGTGTTTTGTAAAGCATTTGTATAGGCAGCTTTACGGTTGGTGATAGCGCCAGCGTTTCTACCTTATTCTCCTTTAGCAGTTTCTCCACTGTATCGTTCTTGCCCGTTTTCGATACTATTGCCCTGCCTACATTGTATCTCTGCAAGGCATCGGCAAGCGCCTCTTCGCCCATAAATACTTCTACTGCCTCGTTGGCCACAAACAGGCCAATCTTGGTATGGGTGTTTCCTATATCTATAGCCAGGTTCATTTTAGGGCTTTTTTGCCATTTACAAACTTAACTATAAAGCTTTGCTTGTAGCGCGGCTGAATGTTGTTTTTCCAGTACCGCTCGCACTCTTCATACGTTTTAAATTTGCCCAGCATGTATTTATACAGGTTCTCCTCCAGCCGCGTTTCGTAGCCCTTTAAGTGCGTGTAATAATTGGTATCTAAAGGTATGTAAGTTTTAAGCGCATAAAACTGTATGCGGTAAACCGTATCTTTTTCTTCTTCAAACTCGGGGGCCTTAGCCAGCTCCAGGTCGCTTACCAAATCTGAGTTTATGTTGGTAGAAACCCCGGCAGCGCCCACTGTACTGGTTTTCACGGCTTCTTCTTTGGGCCTTTCAACCGGTGGTGCCGGAGCGGCAGCTACAACTGCAGGGGCATCAAAAGCCTCTTGTGCTTTTTTCTTTTGTGCTAAATATGAATTTTCTTTTTCGGCTTTTTTCTCGGCTGCTCTGGCGGCAGCCGTTGTGGTTGCGGGCTTAGGTTCTGCTGGTTGGCCATATAGCAGTGCCAGCGATGGGGTGTTAGCCGAACCATCTACAGTAACCGGTAACTCCGGTGCCAGGCTTGGTTTTACGTCGTCCTCCCGTTTCGGATTATGCTTATTGTTAAGCGGGGCATTGGTAATGTTTATGCTCTCCTCCACATTGTTTACTATCAGCTCATTCAGGTTATACTGTATCTCATCGGCAATATTACCAAGCAGCTTGCGCACTTCGTAAGCACTGTTTACGGCCCGGCGCTTTTCTATGTATGGTATTTTCGGAAAAATATCGCCGCTCTCAATATTGGCACACGGCACAGAGTATACACTTGTTTTGCCGCGTACTGTAGTAGTATCGTAGTAAGTATATACGGGCACTACCCCCCAGTCGCTTATATGGGTTTGGGTGGTAAAATTGTTCTTCTTTATCTCCATATCAATAACATAGCCATTGCGGTTACGCAGGTCTTCGTTACTGCTTAGCAGGTTGCCCAGCGAATAAGCAATAATGCCCTCTTGCTGCACATTGTTATAACTGTAGTTCATGGTTTCTATACGCATGGGCGCATTGGGGTGTGTGCCTACCACCAAACTTGCCCCCGCCTGAAACACGTATTGCGCCAGCTCCTGCTGTGCATACGAGGGCACATCCTGCATGTTAGCGCCCCAGTCGAAGTAGACAATAGTAAAGTCGGCTTTGTAGGCTCTCAGCAAGCGCATGTCCCGGTCTATCAGCGCCTTGTCAATTT
>DATGXP010000019.1:0-4083 GCA_035298845.1 Chitinophagales bacterium | reverse complement strand
AGGCAGATCCTGCCCAAGGTTATTTTTGTTCAGGTCTTCTTTACTTATAATTTGATAAGCTGTGGGGGAGTTGGTGCCTGCACGGGTAGAGGTAATAGTAAACTCGTTCAGGTCTTTTTGCAGCACACCGTGGTTTACTGTTTCAATGGTAATAGGTACACTGTCGGGTTTCGATACAGTGGCCGAATCTGTTTGAGCCATACATACGTTGGCACATAACAGAAAGAATAATAGCTTTTTCATAGCAACTAGAGTTGAATGGTTAAGTAATTATTCTTTCTAAGAGTGAAGATATCGAACGAGAGAGCAGAACTTAATCTGTTCTTTCTATCCCTTACGCATGAATTACCATGTTCAAGGTTCGAAGGGTTCTTCTCAGGTATTGGTACTGATGCACCAACGCCGCCCCCAGAAAGTTGGTACAAATATAATGCTTCGCATTTGATTACCTATATAAATACAAAGGATAACGCGGAAAATACAAATGGGCAGATTTTCTATCAGAGGCCTGAAAGTATGTACCTGCTATAACGCTGTATCTATCCTTTGTTTAGTATTCGCTGATCAATCAGGTCGAATATTTTTGTATCAACGGCATATGAAAACTTGCGTGCAAAAAGCTTATCGGGATGTGCGTTCAGTTCATCAAAATCTTCATGGGTAAATGTTACGGGCAGCGTTACATTAGGCTTATCCCAGTTAACATACGTCAATTCGGCCTTTATTACAGCTGAATTGCTTACTACGGGCAAGGCCATAAATACCGTTTGAAAAATCATTTCATCGGGCAACAAACTATCTTCAAAATACGACAACAGCGTAGGGTTACTTTTCAGGTAGCCAAGAATAGCGCCCACTGTTTCATTGGTAAACGCCCACCAGGCATGCCCGCCATACACTTTGCTATTGCCCGGCACTTTTCTTCGCTTCAGCAATTTTGAAAGCACGCCTCCTTTAGAAGTTAGCAGGATTTTTCTAACAACTTTCCATGTAGCCGCGCTATAAAATTCCTTTTCAAATACGGAAGGTAACAGGTAATAATCAAACTGCTTATTGCTAAAGTTTACTTTGTACTTAGTAATGCGATCCATACCACTATTTGGCCAACTTGCAAATGGCAGAGGGTTGATGGATATAAAATCAGCCCCATAATTTTCCTGTAAATAACCAGATATGTAAGCAGTGCTTTTAATGGGATAATCCTGTCCGCTAAGCAACACGCAATAACCTTTACCGCTTAGTGGTATTTGTTGCAAAATATTTAGCGTAGCCTGCACAATTGACATATCTCCCCAGACAACATCTACCCTTGCCTTATCTTCCAGCAATACCACATTTTCAAATTCACTTAAAGCATCTTTAAAAGGGCCTATATCCGTTTTCTTATCTATATGGACATAAAAGGACACCTGCCTGGCTTGCAAGGCACTGATAAGCCTTTTTAGCTGAAGGGGCTGGTTGTGGGTTAATATTAAATAGTTGATTTGCATAGCGCGTAAAACTATTTATTATAATGATTCAGAAAAAGCCCTGTTTACTATCATCTAGCAGGATATAACAGCCTGCAGTATTAAGTACTGTTTGAATTTTTATTTTAGCATTATCTTCTGGCCTGTTAATTATCCCATTTATTATGCTTGATTACCTTATTGTTGGTTCCGGACTTTTTGGATCTGTATTTGCGCACGAAGCAAATAAACGGGGAAAAAAGGTTTTGGTTATTGACAAAAGAAACCATTACGGCGGTAATATTTATACCGAAAAAAGAGAGGATATAAATGTACATGTATACGGCCCGCACATATTTCACACTAATGACGACCGGATATGGAATTATGTAAACCAGTTTGTACGATTCAATAATTTTGTATACAGCCCTTTGGCATGCTATAAAGACAAGCTATACAATCTGCCTTTTAACATGAACACCTTTTACCAGATGTGGGGAATAAAGGAGCCGCAACTGGTAAAGAAAAAAATAGAAGAGCAGACAAGGCAATATAAAAATATTGAGCCAGCCAATCTTGAGGAGCAGGCTATTAAACTGGTAGGGCCTGATATTTATGAATTTCTGATAAAAGGCTACTCGGAAAAACAATGGGGTTGTAATGCTAAAGAGTTACCTGCCTTTATTATTCGCCGCCTACCGGTTCGATTTACATACGATAACAATTATTTCAACGATAAGTATCAGGGTATTCCTATAGGTGGATACACCGCTATAATAGATAAACTATTAGCCGGTATTGAGGTTAAAACCAACACGAACTTCTTTGCAGACAGAGAGCATTTTAACTCGCTTGCCCGCAAGGTCGTTTATACCGGTGCCATAGATGAGTTTTATAATTATGAATTCGGCGATTTAGAGTACCGCAGCTTGCGATTTGAGCATGAGGTAATGGATACGGACAATTTTCAGGGGATAGCAGTAATGAATTTTACGGAAGAAAAGGTGCCTTATACCCGAATTATAGAGCATAAGCATTTTGAGTTTAACCAAAGTGCGACTACTGTAGTAACCAAAGAGTATCCGCAGAAATGGAATAAAACTCTGGAGCCATTTTATCCCATTAATGACGATAAGAATATGGCTATTTACAAGCAATACCGGGCTAAAGCGGACGGGGAAAGCAATGTAATTTTCGGTGGCAGGTTAGCAGAATACAGATACTACGATATGCACCAAATAATAGGAAGCGCCCTAAAAACAGTAAGCGATGAATTTACATCTTAATTAGTGCCATAGGTAGCTTAATCAACAACAGCCCTGCTTACACCTAACGGCCTACCAACACTCCTACCCCCACTGGCACCTTTAGGTTACACACTCTCTATCTGTCATAATGCAAATACGTTCATAAAAAAAGCCCTTACGGATAACGTAAGGGCTTTGTATGGTTTAGCAGTTATGCTGTTTAGTTATAAGCTAAGCTTACTTCCTTAGCCAGGTCCTGGAGCAACTTCTCAGTAGCATCATCCATTGGCTTGTTCAGGCCTTTCAACTTATCAGGGAAACGAGACTCTAACTGAGTTAAGAAGTCTTTTTCGAAATCCTTGATTTTGTTTACCGGCACTTTGTTAGCCAGGTTCTTGGTTCCTACATACAGGATAGCCACTTGTTTCTCTACTGTAAACGGAGAGAACTGCGCCTGCTTAAGGATTTCCACGTTGCGGGCACCCTTATCAAGTACTGCTTTGGTAGCAGCATCCAGGTCAGAACCGAACTTAGAGAAAGCCTCCAGCTCGCGGTATTGAGCCTGGTCAAGCTTTAAGGTACCAGCCACTTTTTTCATCGATTTGATCTGAGCGTTACCACCCACACGGCTAACCGAGATACCTACGTTGATTGCCGGACGGATACCTGAGTTGAACAAGTTCGACTCAAGGAATATCTGGCCATCGGTAATAGAGATTACGTTGGTAGGGATATAAGCTGATACGTCGCCCGCTTGTGTTTCGATAATAGGCAGGGCGGTTAATGAACCACCACCTTTAATGATAGAGCGGATAGACTCTGGTATGTCATTCATTTGTGTAGCAACTTCCTGGTTGGCGTTTACCTTAGCCGCTCTTTCAAGCAATCTGCTGTGTAGGTAGAATACATCACCCGGATAAGCCTCACGTCCCGGAGGGCGCTTAAGTAGTAGAGAAACCTCGCGGTAAGCTACGGCTTGCTTCGATAAGTCATCGTAAACGATAAGAGCCGGACGGCCGGTATCGCGGAAGAACTCACCAATAGCGCAACCTGCAAACGGAGCGTAGAACTGAAGTGGAGCCGGATCGGCCGCAGAAGCACAAACAACTACGGTGTAAGCCATAGCGCCGTTATCTTCAAGCGTTTTTACCACACGTGCCACGGTAGATGATTTCTGACCGCAGGCTACATATATACAGAATACAGGTTCGCCTTTTTCGTAAAATTCCTTTTGGTTAAGGATGGTATCGATAGCTACAGCAGTTTTACCTACCTGGCGGTCGCCAATGATAAGCTCACGCTGTCCACGGCCTATCGGAATCATCGCGTCTATCGCTTTGATACCGGTTTGCAGAGGCTCGTTTACCGGCTGGCGGTAAATTACACCC
>DATGXP010000018.1:0-6157 GCA_035298845.1 Chitinophagales bacterium | reverse complement strand
AAACAACGACCTACGCCTGCACAACTATTAGCTGTGCGCCGAAGTGAAATTACATTGTAGGTAGTATGCCATTATTCTATTTCGATTTTACAAACGAAGCTGTGATTATCTGCCCTGAAACTTCGAAGGAGATATGATATACACCGGGCAATAAATGTTTTATATCCATTGTAAAATAGTTACTGCCTGCAAAAAACTGCTGCTTTTGCGATTGCACATCCTGGCCCATGGCGTTGGTTATTTTTATTAAGGCATCCCTTACCTCATTACTTTCTATTCTTATTTGCAATACGTCATTTACAGGATTGGGGTATATATTAAATGAGAAGTTGAAAGCGCTGGTTCGTATAACTGCATTGTTTCTGGATAATATCCAGATATCAGGATCAAACTGTAATGTATCGGCGGCAAATGGCAAATCAATACTATAAACCTGATCGTTGGTTACATTATTAAATACAACTGTAGTATCCTGTATGGCATTCTTAAACCTGAAGGGTAACGCAGTTTCAAAGTAACTGACAGAGGGGTCAGATTGTTCCTGATGTATCTTAAATGTAACGCGGTTACTGAAATCCTGCGACCAGTTGATAGTGTAAGATGGATACCCCTTACCATAAATCCATTGGTCGAAAAAGCGCCCAAGGTTTTTACCGCTGGCAATTTCCATGTGCGCTTTAAAATTACTGGTAGTGGCAAAGCGGTATGCCAGGGTAGTGTCATCCAGGTAGTTTCTTATGCCTTTAAAAAAAATACTGTCGCCAAGATTAAACCGCAGCAAGTGCAATACCATTGCCCCTTTGCTATAGCTTAGGCGGCTACTAAAGATGCGGCCCACACTGGTGGTATCATCGCACCACACCGAGCCGTTTGGCTCCAGCGTGGCATTATTGATAGCGTTACGGTTAAAAATAGAGTAATAGATGGGGGCTAGATGTTCGTAGGCTATGGTACACAGATAAGTAGCAAAACCTTCATTCAGCCATATATCATTCCACGATGCGCAGGTAACCTTATTACCAAACCAGTGATGGCCTAATTCATGTGCCATTAGTTCAAAACCAAAACCGGTCATAAAAGTCATGGTCTGGTGCTCCATGCCCCCGCCCCATCCAAACTCTGCCATGCCGTATTTTTCGGCGCTAAAGGGATACACGCCAAACAGCGAATCGAACAACTGCATAATTGCTACAATGGCCTTGGTATCTATTCGCGAATTAACTTCATGTTCAGGGTACACATAATTTACCACCTCCAGTGTATCGCCCGCAAAGGGTACCGAATCGGAATAGACAACATAATTGGTGGTGGCAAAACATACAAGATAAGTGGCAATAGGGTACCGGTGTTTCCAATGACTTAATTTGCTGTTACCGGTTACTGTTTCTTCTACTAACAAGCCATTACTGGCCACGCGGTAAGCAGCCGGTGTGGTTACCAAAATATCCAGCGAATCAATTTTATCGGCCAGGCCTTGCTTGCATGGCCACCAGTCTTTTGCGCCAAATGGTTCCGACAATGTCCAGATAACGGGTACGCTATCATGTGTGCGCTGTACAAAAGAACCAAAGCCATTGCCAATAGATGGCGCGCCCTGGTAACATACTTGTACCGAATCGGTTTGCGCGGCGGCTAATACATTTGGGAAAGTAATCTGCAATAAATCGGCAGTATGCGAAAACGGGATTGATACACCATGATAAATTACACTGTCGGCCTGCAGCGTATCGCTTAAATCAAACTGCAGGCTTATAAGGTCGTTATCGGGAACAAACACAGTAGTTACCCTACCGCTAATATAATTTACAGCCGGGTCTACGTTTAACTCTAACCGCGTGTAGGTAATGTTGTAATTATTTATGGCTCCTCTTTCTGCCTTGTGCAGCCCTTCAAAACCTTTTCTCTCGCCATCTGCAATATGGTCAATGTCGTATTGGGCATGCGTATAAGCAGCTACTAAAACTAAAAATATGGTCAAAAACCTTTTCATAGGTAGTGTCGAAGATAAGTAAACGGAATGGCTGAAGCATTGTTTTTGCATAGTTTGTTATAAAAGTAAAAGGGGCGCCTTCGCACCCCTTTTTACTTTTAGTTACTGCACCCTGGTGCTAAACTCTACCGATAAATCGGTATCGCCCGTGGCTTCGTTGCCATCTTTGATACCCGGCTGATGTTTAAGTTCAATATGCACATTTCCATTGCCGGTAGTACTACCTACATACCATTTTGTTTGCAGGCCTATAGGCAGGGCTGGTGTGTTAGAGTCGAAATCAACGTAAGCAAAATTAACGGTGACATCGTGTGTATGATAGAAAAACTGGTGGTCGTTAGCTTCTTCCAGTATTTCGTTCGATATAGTATCGGCCGGTGTTTTAGATTCATCAAGCACTAATAGCGTTGCATTATACGTGTGGTTGGCAGATAACTGAATAGTATCAAACTGCACAGGGGCGTTGGCACCATCGCCATCCAGGTCGCGGAAGGCAAAATGCGAAACTGCACCGGTAGCGCTATCGGTTAGTGAAACGTATGCCGATGTTATCAATTCCACCTCGCAGTTATCGCAGGTGTTAGTATCGGGCTTGCACGAGTACATAGTAACTGATAGCGTTACAAAAGTTAGGATGATAAAAATTACAGGTTTTATTCTATTCATTGCTTTAGTTTTTTGTAAGATTATTTAATTGGTTTTTGCTTTGCTTTTGGGTTCAAAAAAGAAAGGGACACGAATGCGCAAAGCAGCATTCACACCTTTTTGGTCGGTAAAATACCTGAAGCGGTCAAGGTAATCGCGGTAAGCTATGTTAGCCATATTGGTTACCGTTACACTAAAATGAACTGCCTGCTTTTTAAATTGTAGCTTAAAGCCGGCTTCGAAGTTTAAAAGCCAATAGGCCTTGGGCGGCAGTGCATAGCCGGTATCATTCTGGGGTATTAGCTTTTGCTGCAACACGTTAACCACCGATACGCCAAAGTATGTCTCCTTTACATGTTTAAAATCGCGCAGGGTATAGCGTATGCCGTTCTCAAAACGTTGTGGGGGCATTTGTGTCATCCAGTCGCGTATAGCAAGGTTGTAGGCAAATAGCAGCGATGTCTTGCTAAACAGCTCGAGCCCCCTGATAGGTTTTGCGCACAGGTCAATATCGGCCCCGGTAAGCGATGCATTAGCCTGGCGGTAGTGGTAAGTAGGAAACTCGCCCCGTATAGTAAGCGTAGGTGGCAACACCGGTTGTAGGTAAATAAAGCGGGTAATTAGGTTCTCGTAAAGCTCTACATCAGCGTCGAAAAAACGTGTGGCGGCATGAATACCTGTACTCAGGTTGTAAGCCATCTCGGGTTTTAAGCTGGCATCGCCTATTTCTACCGATGCAGCGCCATGGTGCACACCATCGGCAAACAACTCGTTGGCCTGAGGTGCACGCCACGAGGTACCCAGGTTGGTATTCCATTTTAACTTATCGGTAATATGATATTCGAAACCAACACTGCCTGAAGGCACCACGTAGTTAAAAGTAAAAGTGTTCTTATTGCCATTATGGTTTACAAAGGCCTGCAGCCACTTGTAATCCAGCCTTATACCGGCTTCTACCTCTACCTTATCGTTGTGCCATTTTTCGATAGCAAATACACCACCCGAAAAATTCCAGAAGGCTGGTATAAAATAGCCATACTTAAAATTATTGGTTTGTGTTACACCGTTAAACCCTACAGTGCCGTTAAAGTTTTTCACCATGCGGTGCTGCCAAATTACATCCAGTGTAAGGGTTTGTATCTGAAACTCAAACCCCGGCCTGTCGCCTAACTGGCTGTTATAAGGCAAGCGCTTATCATATTCTTTCCGAAGGTTAAACTGGCGGGCAAATACAATATCCAGGCTGCCTGCTTTACCGGTAGCCACATAGGCCTTTGCCTTTATCATATCGTGCACTACGTTTTGGTAGGGCCGGCCTATTTTGTAGCTAAAGCCCGATAGCTCCAGTGGCACGTTTGATTCTATAGCACGATTAAGGTCATCCAAGTTACCCATGTGCGATGCCGACAGCACACCCAACCGTGTATAAAACCGGGAGTAGAAAACCTCGAAACCGTAGTTCTCTTTTTTCCAACCCAATGCCGCCGAAAAGTTACCTTCCTCTACGCCGGTGTTTTTTTGCCAATAGGCTGGTGAGCGTACATTGCCACTACGCCGGTAGGTGCCCTGCACCCGCCAGCTTAACGCCGGCACCCGGGCATGGTTACCTTCTAGCGTAGCCGAAAAATTTCCTTCGGCGTTATTAGAATAACCTGCAAAATTAAACTCGCCACCTATGCCCGGCCTGTCGGGCAGGTGGTTAGGGTCTACCAGTATTACCCCACCTATAGCATCGCTGCCATACTGCAGGCTTGAAGCCCCTTTAATAACCGTTAAGCGTTGCGCCATAAAGGGGTCTATCTCTGGTGCGTGCTCGCTGCCCCATTGCTGGCCTTCCAGCCTTACACCATTGTTTAATATAAGTATGCGGTTGCTATGTAAGCCATGTATTACCGGTTTAGAAATAGTGGAACCGGTATTAAGCGTGCTTACCCCGTTTATTTTCGATAACGATTCGGCAAGGCTTAGCCCACGTAGTTTTTCCAGTTGTTTTGTTTCCAGCAGGCTAACCTGCTGCGTAGAGTGGCTTTCCTTTTTTGCTTCTACCACTTCTATTTCGTGCAGTTGCAGGCCTTTGTGTTCCAGTTTTACTTTAATGGTGGTATCGCGCTGCAGGTTAATTTGTAATAGCTGCGTTTCGCAACCTATATGCGATACCGAAATAGTAACCGTGCCCGGGCATAAGCCTGTTAGCTGAAATTTCCCATTGGCATCGGCAAAGCTGCCCTGCTGCGTTTCCACAGCTACTATGGCTACGTCTTCCAGTGCTGTGTTGGTATGCAAATCTACCACACGCCCCTTTAAGGTGAGGGTACACGCAGTATCCTGTGCGGCCCCTACATGCCACATAACCACGCCAATAAGCGCACCAAATAATTTCAGTTTCATTAAAACAGCACAAATGCATTAGTAAAATAAAGACACACTCCCATGCATGGCAGGGAGTAAACAAAACAAACTATGCTATGGCTGGGGGGCCGCGCAGTGCGTTAGCTAAAACAGCTGTGCATATAACAGCCGACTGATAAGAGTTGGTGGATGTGCATGAGTAATCCGTTGGTATAGTAAGCCCGGTATGTTCAATTACATCGGTAAATACTTCGGCATCAAACTTACAGGCAACACAATGCTTATGCTCATCGGCGCTATGTAAGTGGTTTTCGCAATGCTCGTGCGCATCATGATGGGCAAACAGGTAATGCACCTCGCGCACCGATACGGTAAACAAAACCGCGGCGGTAAACAAGGCCGAAAATATTTTCCTCAAAATCTGTTTGCGTTTCATTAGCGGGTGCAAAAATAATTACTTTCAGTTATTAAACTGTTATGAAAAGAGAACTAATACTTATCCGTCATACCAAATCAAGCTGGGCCGATGTAGGTATGCGCGATTTTGACCGCCCATTAAAAAAAGACCGCACCGATGATGCCCTACGCATGGCGGCTGTGCTTAGCAAACTAAAGCTATTGCCCGACCTTATACTTTGCAGCCCTGCGCTGCGCACCAGGCAAACAGCAGAGTATTTTTGCAAAAAACTGAACTACGATTACAGCAAAATTGAATTTGACCAAAGGCTGTATGAATCTTCGGCAGAAGAATACCGGGATGTGATTGGCGAAGTGCCCGAGAACATAAAAATGCTTGTTGTAATAGGGCACAACCCTTCTATCACTCATTTTGCCAATTACTTTCAATTTGAAAAAGATATAGATGAAGTGCCTACTACCGGGGTGGTTTGGTTTGAGTTTAACAATGCCGATTGGCAACTGCACCGCAACACCCCCTGCAAGCTTAAACACTATTTAACACCCAAAACAATTTAATGTAAAGCCCGCCGTTGAAATAGTAGCATGAAAAGGATAACGTTTTTGCTTCTTATTTCAACCGGATTAACGCTGATGAGCGTGCAATCGTGTATGGTAAAAAAGGATTGCCGAGGACATATAAAGCATCGTTTAGCCAATGGCATCTGGATATGAATTTAACGTTAAATCTATCTGATTATAATCATATCCGCTCGC
>DATGXP010000017.1:0-4015 GCA_035298845.1 Chitinophagales bacterium | reverse complement strand
AACCTATCTTGTTTAAGCCCAGGGCTTTGATAGTTCTTTTCTGACGCTCGTCTTTCTCAATCGTGCTTTTAGTCTTTGTTATTCTAACCTTTGCCATTGTATTATGGTTATTTGTTACTGTTATTTATGTTTTGGCTGTTTGCCTATTTTGCAGACTGCCAATTGCCGACTGCTGACTTGTCTTACTTATCCTTTAAAAACCTTCTCCATAGCCACACCTCTGTTCTTGCTTACTGTGTAAGGGTCACGCAGTTTGCTAAGTGCATCAAGGGTAGCCTTTATAACGTTGGCCGGGTTGGCGCCACCTTGCGATTTTGCCAATACATCCTTTATACCTACGCTCTCCAATACAGCACGCATAGAACCTCCGGCTATTACACCAGTACCTTGCGAGGCCGGCTTAAGCATTACCTTGGCAGCACCAAATTTACCATGCTGAACGTGAGGGATAGTGCCTTTAAATACAGGAACACTTACCAGATTCTTCTTGGCATCATCAATTCCCTTTTGAATTGCCTCTTGCACTTCGCGTGCTTTACCCTGGCCTTCGCCAACAATACCGTTGCCGTTGCCTACTACCACTGTAGCTGAAAAAGTAAAGGTACGGCCCCCTTTGGTAACTTTAGTTACGCGGCGGATGTTTACCACTTTCTCTTTCAATTCGAGTTCGCTCGCTTTGAGCTTTTGAACGTTCAATCTTGCCATTTTTCTATTGATAAATGATTATAGATAATTAATTATTAGAATTTAAGTCCGCCTTCGCGTGCACCTTCAGCTACTGCTTTCACACGGCCGTGGTACAAGTAGCCACCACGGTCAAACACTACCGAGCTGATTCCTTTAGCGGCTGCCTTTTGAGCCAGTATAGTACCTACAGATTTACCTTGCTCGCTCTTGTTGCCCGTGCGGGTAAAATCTTTATCGCGGGTAGAAGCAGCTGCTAATGTTACACCAGCGGTGTCATCTATCAACTGAACATACGTTTCCTTATTGCTGCGGTATACGCTCAATCTCGGGCGTTCTGCAGTTCCGCTTATTTTTCCACGGATTCTGCTTCTTATTTTTTTTCTTCTAGCTTCTTTAGTAACTGCCATCTTAACTATATTTTAAAAGATGAATTTTTGTTTTTCCTACTTTCTAAATCCTATTATTTCTTAGCTGCGCTCTTACCTGCTTTTCTTCTCAGGGCCTCGCCTACAAACTTAATACCTTTACCCTTGTATGGTTCCGGCTTACGTATGCTGCGTATTTTTGAGCAAACAAGGCCTAGCAGGTCCTTATCGCTGCACTCTAAAGTAATGATAGGGTTTTGTCCTTTATCCTGCTTGGCAGAAGCTTTAATCTCTTCTGGCAGTAATACTACTACCGGGTGAGAGTAACCTACGCTAAGGGTAACCACGTTTTTAGCAACATCGGCACGGAAACCCACACCTACAAGTTCCATTTGCTTTACGTAGCCGGCAGATACGCCAGTAACCATGTTGTTAATCAATGCACGGTAAGTACCATGTAATGATCTGTGTCTTTTCTGGTCGGTTGGCCTTTCCACGTTCAGTGTGCTGCCCTCTACCTTAATGGTAATATCCGGGTCAATAGCCTGAAACAATTCGCCTTTAGGGCCTTTAACCTTTACAACGTTTCCGCCCATTACATCAACCGAAACTCCTTTCGGTAACTCTATCGGGGCTTTGCCTATACGTGACATAATTTATAATTGAAAATTATTATTTAAATGATTACCTCTTACTACTAGAATACTTCACACAATACTTCACCACCAACACCCAGTTCTCTTGCTTGCTTTTCAGTCATTACACCTTTGCTGGTGCTAATGATAGCTATACCCAGGCCGCTCAATACACGTGGCAATTCATCTTTACCGGCATACTGGCGAAGGCCCGGAGTTGATATCCTGGTAAGGCTCTTTATCACCGGCGATTTGGTGGCTGCATCAAACTTAAGGGCTATTTTAATTACACCCTGGTTGTTCTCAGTTTCTTCAAATTTATACTTCAGAATATAACCGTGCTCATAAAGTATCTCGGTAATTCTCTTCTTGGTTCTCGAAGCTGGAATTTCTACCAGACGGTGACCGGCTTGCTGAGCGTTTCTTATTCTTGTAAGAAAATCTGAAATTGGATCAATAACCATTGTATTTCTATTTAATTCTTGTTTTTGAATTTGTTTTTTAAGTCTCCGCCACGGCGGAGATTTAGGGGTTTTACCAGCTTGACTTGGTTACACCCGGAATTTTACCTTCGCTGGCCAGGTCGCGGAACTTAATACGCGATACACCGAACATACGGATAAAGCCTCTGCCTCTTCCGGTTAGTGCGCAACGGTTGCGTAAACGAACCTTCGAGCTGTTCTTTGGTAGTTTATCCAGCAATTCCCATTCGCCGTTTGCTTTTAACTCTTCGCGTTTAGCGGCGAACTTTGCTACCAGGCGCTCTCTTTTGCGCTGACGTGCTTCTACTGATTTCTTTGCCATCTTTATTTATTGTATTGAGATAGTAATTTGAATTATTTAGCTTCTTTGTTATCCTTCTTAAATGGCATACCCAGTGCTTCAAGCAAGGCGTAAGCTTCTTCGTCGGTAGCGGCTGTAGTCACAAAAGTGATGTCCATACCCTGGATGCGGTTAACCTTATCAATTTCCATTTCAGGGAAAATGATTTGTTCTTTCACACCCATGGTGTAGTTACCACGGCCATCAAAACCCTTGTTATTTACGCCCTTGAAATCGCGCACACGTGGCAGCGATACAGAAACCAAACGGTCTAAGAATTCGAACATTCTTTCCGAGCGTAAAGTTACACGGCAGCCTATTGGCATACCTTCACGAAGTTTAAAGTTAGATATCGCTTTTTTAGCGAGAGAAGCAACCGCCTTTTGGCCCGCAATAGCTGTCATTTCCTGTACGGCTATATCCACCAGCTTTTTATCGCTGTTAGCACCGTTCACACCTTGGTTTAAGCATATTTTGGTTAAGCGCGGAACCTGCATTACAGAAGTGTAGTTAAACTTCTTCATTAGAGCAGGTGCAATTTCGTCCTGATAGCGCTTCGCTAAGCGCGGAGTGTATTTTGTTGTACTCATTTTAAATATTTTTGCACGATTCCCAACCGTGCGTTTTTAAAAAGGGACTGCAAAAGTAGATTTTATATCCACACTTCCAAACCTTTGCTGTAAAATTAGTGCAATTGTGTGCCGGGCTGGTTGTAATAGGCTGGTATCAAGCCCGAAAAATAGCCTTTTTGGGCGCATTTAAGGCCTATAGTATTGTATTTCGCTCCTCTATCGTGTATTAACTCCAAACAAATTTCCTACGTCACCCATCTGCATTTCTCTGTGTTTTTTTGTGTATTCCGTGTGTCCGTGGTAAATTGTATTACCGCGCTACATGCCGCAAATTCACAATTGGCACCCTGCACCTCTGCATTTATCTCAGTACTCAATACTAGCTACTCACTACTATTCAATAGTTGCCTCCAGCTTTTCATACGTTACAGGGTTCAGGCTGTCTATTTCCATTAACCGCCCTTTATCATACACCAGCCGCTGTATATAAGGTATAGCTTTGCCGTTTTTATCGGTTACAAAGTGCGTTTGCTTATCGTACACCATATAGCGGCTATTGGGCTCGATCTCTTTTTTAACCTGCGGTGGCTGGGGGGCCTCGCGCTTTACAGCCAGCGGACACGGATAGCTGAATGCAATGCCCATACCCGGGCGCTCGTACATGCTTACCGGCTCGTACGATACTTTATTATACCGCTTTAGCCGCAGTTTGGCACAGGCCGTCAGGCTATCTACATAGCTTTCGTAGGCATACCATTGGTTAAGGTCGATTTCTTTCAGCTGCGTTAGTAGTTTAAACTGCGCCTGGTAGCTATTGTATATCAGCAGGCTATCGTTAAATCGTTGAACACCCGTGTATTCCTTAGCGGGTGATGCCTCCATACCGGCCAGTAGCAGCAAAAGTTTAAGCATAAGCAAATTGCAATGTGGGTTT
>DATGXP010000016.1:0-2723 GCA_035298845.1 Chitinophagales bacterium | reverse complement strand
CTGGTAAATGTGAAGCTAAACAACAACGATGCGTTTAGTTCTATACGCGGTGTGTATGGGGGTGTGGGGCTTACCCTTTTTATCACGCTGCTGTATATGGCTTTTAAGGCGCCCAAAAGGGGTTTGCAGTTTCTGGCGCTGCTGTGGGGCATGTATGCTGTATCGCGCCTAATTACCATTTTTACCGAAGGTGCCCTGGGCGATTTTGGTAACCAATGGCTGGTAATAGAATCTACCTTTTTTGGTATAGCGATGGTACTGTTATTAGCCGGCCGTAAAAACGCAGATGCACAAATAGCTTAACGTATGCAGCCAGTAGCCAACCATGTGCTTATAGATGCGCTTGAACAAAGTGTAGAAAGCCACCTGCAGCAAGCGGTGAGGGTTTTTCAGAACATGGACGAGGATGCGCTGCAGCGCCCCTCACCTGCCGGCGGATGGAGCATAGCCCAATGCCTGTGGCATTTAAACTCTTACGGACAGTACTACCTGCCGCGCATAGGGGCAGCACTGGAGCAGGCACCTGAAAATGGCAATGGCGTAGAGCACTTTAAGAGTGGCCGCCTGGGAAATTACTTTACGCGGATGATGGAACCCGGCAAAAGCAAATACAAGGTCAATAAGCGGCATTTGCCACCGGCAGTTGTAAGTCCGCACCAAACGGTAGCAGAATTTATACAGCAACAGGAAACCCTGCTGCACTACCTGCGCAAGGCACGAGCGGTAAACCTGAATAAAATCCGTCTGCCAATATCGATAGCCAGCCTGATAAAACTAAAGCTGGGCGATGTACTACAGTTTGTGGTGGCGCACAACGAGCGGCACATACAACAGGCGCTTAGAAATCTCGCCGAAAACCGGGAGGGTTTAGAAAGCCCTGCTGCAGCACAGGAGTAGATAGCCACTGCTACACGATGTAACCCGAACTGTTTTTTATTCTAAATGTATAACGCTAAAAAAGCGCTAAGGCGACAGCTTTGTACAAAAACAAATTAAAAATAATATACTATGAAAAAGTTAATCCTGATTTTAACCATTGCCCTGCTGGGCTTATATACGCAGGCCCGGCAGCAACCTGAATTTGTAACCCTTATGGCCATTGCATGCCCCGATTCGGGAGGCGTAGTGCAAGGGGGCGGAGCCTACGAGCCCGGCTCGGTGGCTACCCTTACCGCTATACCCGAAGAAGGGTATGTATTTACCTACTGGACCATAAACGGCATGCTAAGCAGTATGGAGCCCAGTATAACTGCTGTGATTACATCCGACGTAACGATGGAAGCCCATTTTTGGCAGATACCAAATTCGTTTACAGTATCTACCACTATATACCCCGAAGAGGGGGGAAGCACTACCGGCACGGGCACATACAATGCCGGCGATACAGCGCACCTGGTGGCGCATACCAACCCCAATTACACTTTCGAAAACTGGTCGGTAAATGGTATAATAACAGGCACCGATACCGTTTATTCGTTTGCGGTAACAGGCAATGTAAATGTAGTAGCCAACTGGTATTTTACCCCAGAGTACCATACTATCACTACCGAATCTTTTCCGGCAGATGGGGGTACCACAAGCGGCGATGGTAGCGTACTATGGGGTGCAGGTATTACCGTAACTGCTACAGCCAACGATGGTTACACCTTTACCGGCTGGACCGAGAACGGAGAGTTGGTAAGCAGCGCCCGCGCCTATTCATTTACGGTAGATGCGGCCAGGCACCTGGGCGCTAACTTTGCCCTGAGCACTGCAGTAGAGGATATTGAAACTATAAACCCATTGGCCGGCATGGCCACCGTGGGCACCGGGCTGTTTAGTTTTACAACTAATGCAGATTATGAATTATCGGTATTCAATACCCTGGGACAGTTGGTTACAATCCGCCAATTGCCAAAAGGCCAACAGCGTGTAGAGCTTACGCAAAAAGGTATGTATATATTCAGCTTAACTCAAAAACAAAACGGGCAGACGTATACACAAAGGGTGGTTGTGCAATAGCAGTTATCTATACCCCTTATATATATAGCCCTGCAGAAATGCGGGGCTATATTGTTTTACGCCTGTCTGCTTTGCTCTACCTTAAGCAGCATAATGCCGGCTATGCTCCGCGCGCGGTCTATAGCTTCATCGGCTTTGGGGCCTTTAAAGTTTTCGTTTACGGTGCTTACCCATAGCTGGAGCCACGCATGGAAATGTGCCGGGGTAAGTGTAACCAGTTTATCCAGTTCCATGTGCTTTATCATAGGGTTGCCTTTGTAGGTATTTTCGCCCAGCAGGAGCGAACCCCAAAAGGAGTACATAACGGGTATATGCTTTTGCCATGATAGCTGCACCACTTCGGTAAAAATAAAACCGATGGCAGGGTCGGCTATTACTTTTTTGTAAAATTCATCTACCAGTACTTTTATATCGGCTGTGGTTGAAATATCGTGCATGGTTGTTTACCCTTGGTTTAGTTGCGGGGCAAACATAAGGGCCTTATTGGTAGTAAGCGGGATAATTGATCTGATACAAATCATTCTTGCTATACTGGCCCATATGGGCGCTTGCACTAGGGCTATCTCCAAATACAACAGCCTTTGGGTTGTTATATAATAAGATAGCCTACAACCCTTTTCTTGTTTATCATTAGAACTCTCTAATAGTTTTGTAAGTGTGCATACCCCCTGCTAAATTGCAGTAAACAAGCTGTAAACAGATTCCTCCTTCACTGTATATAG
>DATGXP010000015.1:0-1831 GCA_035298845.1 Chitinophagales bacterium | reverse complement strand
TGCCAAAGGCCTATTTGTTTTCGGCGCTTTTGCTGTGGGTGGCAGGTTTTTTATACAGCAAATTTGAACATGCTCTAAGCGTGAAAAAATTGGCGCTTGGCGTTATACTTTTTATAGGGGCCAGTATACTTTTGTACAGCGTGGGCTTGCTGGCTACACATTCCACGGCGCTTATTTTCGTTATCTTCTGCTGGTATTATGTTATTTACCTGCTGGGCAACCTGGAGTTTTGGGGCGTAGCGGCCTTGCTGTTTGATATACGGCAGAGCAAGCGCCTGTTTACCATGATAGGCAGCGGCGATATTGCGGCCAAACTGATAGGTTATATGGCGGTATACCCCTTGGTGCACATTACCAGCAGCGAAAACCTGTTGCTGGTGGCCGTGGGCTCTATACTATGCTCGCTTATATTTTATTTCAGGTTGGAAAAAGCCGGCAAGCTAAACCTGCATGTAAAACACGAACACACCCATCACCACGAACACCATACCCAAAGTGCCCGCGATATGCTGCGCAGTTTTTTTGGTAACCGGATGATAGCCAGTGTGGCCTTTTTATCCTTTATAGTGCTTAGTTGTGTTACCATTATTACCTACGCTTTTTACGCTGAAATAAAGTATGTGCCGCACCATGGTGAGCGCGACAAACAATTGGCCTCTTTTGTCAGTTTGTTTTACACAGCCGGTAAAATCATGGCCATATTTGTGCGGCTTATTATTACCGGCAGACTGGCCAATGCCCTTGGCACCAAAGGTACGCTGCTGGTAAGCCCGGCTATTTTATTTGTATTGCTGGTTAGCATAGTTACGCAGCCTTTCTACAGCACTAACACGCACATTATACTTTACTTGTTTGGGTTTATGGCGATTATAACCGAGGTGCTTAAAATCTCACTGCAGGACCCTATTTTTCTTTCGCTTATGCAGCCGCTTTCGTCGCACCTGCGCTTAAAAGGCCATACGGTAGTAAAAGGTTTTATGGATCCATTCGCCTTAGCTTTTAGCGGCGTGTTGCTACTCGGAGTATTACAGTTTACAAGCAGAATAGACCTGGTAATGCTTAGCTACCTGCTCTTTGCCTTATTGGCGGTATGGGTAGTAATGGTTTTTGTAGTAGACAGGGAATATGTGCGCACGCTGGTAACCGCGCTGCACAAACGCTACTCGGTAGGCAGCGAAATTGATTTGAATAACGAGCAGACGAAAGCGGTGCTGACTGCAAAAATTGAAGCCGGTGAAAGGGGGGAGGCTATTTATATTTTAAACCTGATAGAAAAGCAGTATGCGCCACAGCACGAAGGCCTGGTGCTTAATGCGCTGCAACATCCATCGGTAGAGGTGCGCATGGAGGCTATTAAACTGGCTGAGCGCAAACGGATAACGGCAGCCCTGCCGCAGATAGAAAGCATAATAGCTGATGCTACGGTTAGCGCTATTTTGCCTGAAGCGGTTAAGGCAAAATGTATGTTGGTACCCGATGAGCTGGAGAACCTGGATGTATTTATTGAAGACAAAAACCCCCGCGTGGTTAAAGCAGCTATTACGGGTTTAATGAAAAGCGGGGGAATAAATGCTGTGGTTACAGCCGGCCAGCGACTGCTAATATTAATAGAATCGGAAAGTGCCGATGAACGAAAGATGGCTGCCGAAATAATAGGTGACCTGGAGGTACAATCTTTTTACAAGCCATTGCTGACTTTGCTTAAAGATGAAAATGAAGAAGTGGTAAAGGCCGCCATAATAGCCACCGGCAAGGTGAAGAACAGCAGACTTATAGCTCCGGTTATTGAGTTATTTACGGCAGGCAAATATGAAAAACTGGCAGTGGATGC
>DATGXP010000014.1:0-8142 GCA_035298845.1 Chitinophagales bacterium | reverse complement strand
GGGCCAGGGTATCAATCACATCTAACTGAAAGCCCGCGCGGGTAAGCTCCAGTGTTTCGTGCTGGCTGTGCAGGTTTACCAGTTTTTCGCCCAGTTGTTTAAGCACGGTGAGTGTTACGGGCGTATCGTTGATAAAAGCCCGCGATTTGCCGCTTTGGTTAATCTCGCGGCGCACAATGGTATGTGTATCGAAATCCAGTTCGTTATCGGCAAAAAAGCTTTTCAGCCCTTTATTTTCAATCTCAAAGTCGGCTTCTACCACACACTTTTCGTCCTGGTTATAAAGGGCTTTGGTGTCGGCGCGCTCGCCTAGTATGAGTGACAGGGCACCCAACAGTATAGACTTACCTGCGCCGGTTTCGCCGGTAATAATGTTCATGCGGTCGCAAAACTCAATTTCGAGTTTATCGATAATGGCATAGTTGCGTATAGTAAGGCGGTGCAGCATAGGGCGAATATACAACAGGGTTTAGAAAACCGTGTTAAGTAGGGGAGAAGGTTTTCAACTTTTTAGTAAACCCGGGGTTTAGGGTTGGGTAGTCCGATATGATTTAGTTTTTACTTTTTTGGCTTGACCCAAAAAAGTAACAAAAAAGGTCAAGGCTGTGTGACTTTGGGCTAAAAATCATTGCATAAACCTAAACTGCGTGAACTTGTGGCGCGTAGATAGTTTAGCCCTTAAATAGAATTTAGTGCCGCGCCACTTCAAACAGCACGCAGTTCTTAACGGTTTACTCCATGATTTTATTAACGCCCAAATTCACAAGGCCTTGTGTTTGCGCTATATTGGTTACCTATTAATAGCACAAACTAAAGAATGCGGTTACAGCCGTCAAAAATTTTCTACAATTGCCGCGCAATATCTTAAAACTTGGTTGCGTTAAATAGTGTCTCCCATCCTAATATCTTCACTTTCGCATATCCATGTCTTCGCATAATTACCTCAGGCAAACTCTTATTGGCACAGCACTGGTTATAGCATCGCTGTTGGCGCTATCGGTTATACCTGAGTTCGATTTTGCTGGGTTCCACTTTAAGCGGGTAATCATACTGGCCGATGTATTGAAAAAAGAAAAGGTAGTAGTGCAGGATACCATAGCAATGGTTATAAAACCGGTATATGCCGATACCTGCAGACAAGGCGTTACCTGTGTAGAAGATTACAGCAAAGACTCTACAGGGTTAGATGCGTTTTTGGCGGCGCTCGATTCATCTAAAAATCATAAGGTGCGTATTGCCTGGTTTGGAGACTCGTATGTAGAGGGCGATATATTGCTCGATCCGTTGCGCGATACGCTGCAAGCCTTGTTTGGTGGCAATGGTGTGGGCTTTGTGCCTATCACATCAGAGGTGGCAGGTTTCAGGCAAACGGTTATTCACTCGTTTGGCAACTGGAAGACGTATGCTATAGTAGGAGAGAAGAGCGATGAACATCCTTTAGGCCCTGCCGGTTATGCGGCAGTACCGCTGGAGGGTAACCGGGTATCTTACACGGTAGAGAAGCGCAAGCGGTTGAATATTTTCCCTTCCGCTAAATTGTTTTATGGCAATGCCGATAGCGCTACGTTGATAGCCAACGACAAAGAGGAATTTATTGGTACTGTAAAAAGCCTGCACACCAAAAGCCTGGGCGAGAATCTTGCTGGGCTTAAGCTATCGGTTAAGGGGCAGGCAGATTTATACGGCGTTACATTTGAAGATAAAACAGGTATAGCGGTAGATAATTTTGCTATGCGTGGTAATTCGGGTATTGGCCTGCATTATGTAAATGAAAAAATGTACCGCGATTTTGATTCGCTACACCACTATGATTTAGTGATATTAAGCTACGGGTTGAATGTAGCTAATGAAAAATCGAAAAACTACGAGTGGTATGTGCGCAGCATGAAACCAACTATTGCTATGATGCGGAGGGCGTTTCCTAATAGCTCAATTATTGTGTTAGGTTGCAGCGACCGTGCCGATAACATAGATGGCGAAATGCAGACTATGCCATCGGTTAAACGATTGATACAGGAACAGCGCAAGATGGCGGCCGATAACAATGTGTGCTTTTGGGATTTGCAGCAAGCCATGGGCGGCGATAGCACGATGATACGCTGGGCGGAGCTGCCTAAGCGCCCGCTGGCTAATAAAGATTATACGCATCTTACCTTTAGCGGAGGTAAGAAAGTAGCTGAGATTTTTTTGAATACGATTTTATACGAACGTGACAAATATGAAAGAAGGAAGCGGAGTAGGTAAGTGGCAAGGGACGAGGGACGAGGGACATGGGAAATACACTTTTGTATTGGCCGTGGTCTGTTGTCTGTGGTCTGTTGTCTGCAGTTCTCAGGATACTGTGCAGTTGAGCGTGTTCAAGAAATATCCTTTTGTGCATAGTGAGCGTAACGAAATTGTAAATGCGGGAGCGCTAGATGGTTTTTTTGAAAAGCTACTGCAGCAGAAGAAACAGAACAGCCGCAGGGTAAGTGTGTTGCATATTGGCGACTCGCACATACAGGCAGATATGATAACGGCACCGCTGCGCACGGGTTTTCAAAAAGATTTTGGCAATGCGGGACGTGGTTTGGTTATTCCTTTACGTGTGTCGGGTAGTAACGAGCCTTTTAGTTATAAGATTAGCAGTAACCTGAAATGGTTTGGCAAGCGCTGTGTGTATGTAAGCGATACCCTGCACTATGGCATCGGAGGCTACCTGGCCAGAACCTACAACGACTCGGCTGTACTCACCATACGCACCAATAACTATGCGCCGCTTAATTATGCATTCAATAAGTTGACCTTGTTCTATCAGCACGACTCATCGTTTACTTATGTGCTATACGATACCAGCGGCAACCGGTTGGCAACGCTGGGCGCAGATTCGGTGCAGGCGTTTTTAAATTACAGCACAGTTAGGTTGCCCCAATATACCAACACCGCTGTAATTAAACTGGAGCGAAACGATACAGTGGTCCAAAAGCATGCAACCATCTATGGTTTTAATTTAGAGAATGACAGCAACGGTGTGCTATATCATGTAGTGGGTGTAAACGGTGCAGAGGCCTATCAGTATGTGGCGGCCAAGAACTTTGCAGTGCAAACGGCCTTGCTGGTGCCGGATGTCATTATCATATCGCTGGGCACTAACGAAGGGCAGCGCCGCCCATTTGATAAGGTAGTGCAAGAGGCAAAACTTGACTCGATGGTGAAACAACTGCAACTGTGCAACCCTAATGTGCCGGTAATACTTACCAGCCCGCCCGATTCGTATTACCGCCGCAAATATTATAATACTGCTATAGCTGCTTACCACGAAATGATGGTAGACTATGCAAAGAAGAACAACCTGGCGGTATGGGATTTGTTTGCTGTAACCGGAGGACATAAAAGCTGCTATCAATGGAAGAAATATGGATTGATGCAGCGTGATGGTGTGCATTTTACACGCGCGGGATATGAACTGCAGGGGAACCTATTATACGAAGCACTACTAAAAGCCTACAACCAATATGCCCGCCATTGATTTTCATAAACTGTGGCAACAGTTCGTGTATCACCCTAATGAACCGCTGATATTCAGTACGGGGCTGTTTCTGTTTCTGTTTATGGCATTTATTACGGGTTTCTATCTGGTGCGGAAACACCATAGCGCCAAGCTGGCGTATGTTATCCTGTTCTCGTTATATTTCTATTACAAATCAAGCGGTATTTATTTTCTGTTATTGGTGCTATCTACGGTAGTAGATTATAGCCTCGCCAATTTTATTTACAATGCCGATACGCAGTGGAAGAAAAAAGCGTGGCTGATTTTTAGCCTCGTACTTAACCTGGGCTTGCTCGGTTATTTTAAATATACCAACTTTCTCTACGAGATTTTTTGCAATGCTACAAACCATCCTTTCGACCCGTTTGAGATTTTTCTGCCAGTGGGCGTATCGTTCTTTACCTTCCAGTCGCTTAGTTATACTATAGAAATTTACCGCGACGATATAGAGCCGGAGAAAAGCATCTGGAACTACGCCTTTTTCGTTTCATTCTTTCCGCAATTAGTTGCAGGGCCTATAGTAAGGGCTAAAGATTTCTTGCCGCAGGTATCGCAGGAGCCTATAGTAACCAAAGAAATGTTTGGCCATGCAGTGTTTTTAATTGTAGCCGGCTTGTTTAAAAAGGTAGTAATATCCGATTACATCAGCGTAAACTTTGTAGACCGTATTTTTGATAATCCCACGCTCTATACCGGATTAGAAAACCTGTTTGGCGTATATGGCTATGCCCTTCAAATTTACTGCGACTTTAGCGGCTATAGCGATATGGCTATTGGCATTGCCTTGCTATTTGGTTATAAGCTTACGCTCAACTTCGATTCGCCTTACCAAAGCAGTAGTATAACCGAGTTTTGGCGCAGGTGGCATATATCGCTTTCTACCTGGCTGCGCGATTACCTGTATATATCTTTAGGCGGTAACCGCAAAGGCCGTGTGCGCACTTACTTCAATCAGTTTATGACTATGCTGTTGGGTGGCTTATGGCATGGGGCGGCCTTCAGGTTTATACTATGGGGTGCGCTGCACGGTGTAGCGCTGGGTATAGATAAATACATGAAGGAGTTTTTTAAAATACCCAACACCGGGTTTTTTAAGGTTGCCGGCGTGTTGCTTACCTTTCACTTTGTTTGTTTCTGCTGGATATTCTTCCGCGCCGATGATATGGCAATAGCCGGGCAGGTGATTTCGCAAATAGCCCTTCACTTTACACCTTCCATCTTCTTCGATTTTATTACCGGCTACCGAAATATTCTATTGGTAATGTTACTGGGTTACGGCTTGCATTTCATCCCGAAGAGCATAGAGATAAAAGCACATCATTTTGTGACCGAGATGCCACTGGCAGGTAAGGTGGCCATGATGGTGGCTATGATAGTGGTGCTGATACAGGTAAAAAGCAGCAATGTGCAGCCGTTTATCTATTTCCAGTTTTAGCCACCAACAGATAATGAGTGAAGAAAAACTCCTGCTTTAGCAGGATGGTTTTCTGAATCTGCATGCTCTGTTTTTCGAGCATGGCTTTATACTCTGCTAAATCATATTGGTGCGGGTGCAGCACATCGCCGGGAATGGTGCGGAAGAGATATTTGAAAAAGGAATAGTTATGTGCATCGATAGAAACTACTACCTGTCCGTTAGCTGCGGAAATATTTTTTAACTGCGCAAAGCCTTTCTCAATATCATATACGTGGTTAATGGCATTAAGGCAAAAGACGATATCGTATTTTTTTCTGCCTCCAAAATCTTCAATAGTGCTCTCAGCAAATTCAACATTGGGGTAATCTGCCCTGGTGAAAAAAGTAAGCTGCTTTTCATAGTCATTAATCAGTGGATCAACGGCGGTTACTTTGTTGTTGGGTAGAGCTATAAAGATACCTGCAGGGCCGCAACCTAAATCACAAATGGTTTCAGTAGTGTCAATTTTTACTTCAGTAGAAATGAGGCCGAGTACATTATGCCAATAGCTTTTCTTCCATTGTAGATAGGTGGTTTTGTCTTTGCTGCGCAGGTAGTTTTTCCACCAGCGCAGTTCAAACCATTGGGCTATTTTCCATTTTGTTGTCATATACTCGGTGTGTGGGTTGGCAGATGGATAAACTCACTATCCACAAATGCACATTCCACTTTCCACAATCGCTAAACTAAACTTCGTCCATTAAATTAAACGTCTATTTTTGCCAACGTTCTATTTATAGAACGCAGTTACATGCTGCTTCATCGTTCTTTGTAAAAAGGAAAGGAAAGTCCGGACAATGCAGGGCGCCGCACCACCTAACGGGTGGCTCCTATGAAAATGGGAAGAGATAGTGCCGCAGAAAATAACCGCCGCTCAAAGTCCCTTTAGGGATTTAGGGTGGTAAGGGTGAAAATGTGTGGTAAGAGCACACGGTTAATTGTAGTAATACAGTTAGCGGGTAAACCTTGCGGATTGAAAGCTCACGTATATCAGCCTTTGAGAGCGGCTCGCGCGATTCCCGATTTATCGAGAAAGGTTGAGGGGTTGAGCGTAACAGGTGCTGTGCGAACAGTATCGCAGATAAATGATGAGGGCTTCGAAAGAGGAACAGAATCCGGCTTACAGGCATGTAACATTTTGAAAGAATTACCAGTTAGGAATTACAAATTACTAGTTGGAAGAGATATAAATATGCAGGGGATTGGACACCCGCCTGCAGCATTGAAGTAATAAAGAAGGAGTACACATTTTAATTTTTTAAGGAACCGGTAGTTGTGCGTTGATAGCTGCAATACGCTGTTAATGGCAATTACATAATTAAACCACACACATGCCTACTATTCTGATAGCCGATGACGACAAGAGCATCCGTAAAACGTTGCGCGAAATTTTAGAATACGAAAGTTATAAAGTGGAAGAGGCCGTGGATGGCGCCCAGGCATTTGAGATGCTGAAGGAAGGCAGCTACGACTGTGCCCTGCTGGACATTAAAATGCCTAAGATGGATGGGCTGGAGGTGCTAACCAAGTTGCAGGGCACCGACTGCGAAACGCCTATCATTATGATTTCGGGCCACGGCTCGGTAGAGAATGCCGTGGAGGCTACTAAAAAGGGTGCATTCGATTTTATTAATAAGCCGCCTGATTTGAACCGATTGCTTATTACGGTGCGTAATGCGCTGGAAAAATCTACACTGGTTACCGAGACCAAGGTGCTGAAAAGAAAAGTGGGCAAAACCCGCGAAATGATTGGCGACTCTCCGGCCATTCAAAAGATAAAAGAAACGATTGACCGTGTAGCACCTACCGAGGCGCGTGTACTGATAACCGGTGACAACGGAACCGGTAAAGAGCTTGTAGCCCGCTGGATACATGAAAGAAGTAACCGTGCAAACGGTCAGTTGGTAGAAGTGAACTGCGCGGCTATACCAAGCGAGTTGATAGAAAGCGAATTGTTTGGCCACGAGAAGGGGGCGTTTACCTCTGCCATGAAACAACGCATTGGTAAATTTGAACAAGCCAATAGCGGTACTTTGTTTTTGGATGAGATAGGCGATATGAGCCTGAGCGCACAGGCAAAGGTGTTGCGTGCTTTACAGGAGCAACGCATCACCCGCGTAGGCGGCGACCGCGATATACCGGTAGATGTGCGTGTAATAGCAGCTACGAATAAAGACTTGTTGAAGGAAGTAGAAGAAGGCAGGTTCCGTGTCGATTTATATCACCGCATAGGTGTTATCTTAATTCACGTGCCATCGCTGAACGAAAGAACAGATGATGTGCCTTTGCTGGCCGAAAAGTTTGTAAAGGAAATTTGCGAGGATTACGGCATTCCTAAAAAGGTAATTACCCCTAAGGCGCTGGAAGAGTTAAAGACGATGAACTGGGAAGGTAATATCCGCGAGCTGCGCAACGTTATCGAGCGCCTTGTTATTCTATCAGACCAGAAGATAACGGAAGCAGAGGTGCGCAACTTTGTAACCAACACTACTGCTAAAGATACACCTACCGATTTATTTGAGCAATATGACAAATTCCAGGATTTTAAAGAGCATATCGAGAAGTTGTTTATAGAGCACAAGCTCCGCAAGTTTGCCTGGAACGTATCTAAAACCGCCGAGGTGCTGGATATACAACGTAGCCACTTATACAACAAGATAGAGAAGTACGATTTGAGAAGGAGCTAATTTGCCTCTGCTTAAAGACTTCCGAAGTTGTAAAAACTTCGGAAGTCTTTGTTTTAGCCCTATATCTTTCCCAGCAACCATTCCTTCTCTGCCATAGCACTGGTACCGCTTATTTTTTCTTTCAGCGCAGCTTTAGCTTTCTTATCATAAGGCCGCAACTTCATCAGTCGGGTAATGTACTTGGCAAAGTTGCCATACACCGTTTCATGGTAGGTCTGTAGTTTTTTACGCTTAAGCTGTTGTTTCAGGTTGTTGTTGCTGTAATCCAGCAAGCCGAATTCATCTAATTCGTAATAGGTTTTTATAAGCAGTACGCGCGCATCCAGGTCGGTAAACTGTTCCTTTATTTCTACCTCTTGTAGTAAATCCATTACACGACTATAGTTGCCGGTGGCAAAACAATAGCGCGCCATACAGTAAGCATAAAAGCCTTCGCGTATTTCGGGGTCAAGTTTGTTTTTGTATTCTTC
>DATGXP010000013.1:0-5452 GCA_035298845.1 Chitinophagales bacterium | reverse complement strand
TAAACTACATGTACGGGGTGGTAAATCTTATTTCAATCAATTAGGCAATGATGCCTCGGCAAGCTATGCGGCGGCTGACCTTGTAATTGGAGATAACACCACTACGCGCGATGGTTACGGACAAACTAACGGAAGCCACATTTTTATGCAATCGAGCGATAAAAGCACAATTACCGCACTGGACGAAAGCAATAACCTGGGCCAGATTTCTTATCAGAATTTAAAGTGGACCCTGGGAGAAAATATAGGCTGGGGTGCGCAGGCTATCCGCTTTCCTGTGTTGGGGGCAGGCTATGTAAAAAGCGATGCATCGGGCAATTTAAGTTCAGGCGCTATAGCCGCTGCCGATGTGCCCGTACTTAATCAAAACACTACCGGAAACGCCGCTACGGCTACCAACGTGGCTTATTCGGGCGTAACTTCTATACCAACACGCAGCACATGGAGCAGCCCAAACAGCCACCGCGGCTTTGTGGCAGAGCAACTGGCCTGGAAAAATTACGGAAACAACCATACTATTTTTGATGCCTCGGCAGGCACATCTCCCGATGGTGGAGCAGTTAACAATACCACGGCACAAGTAGCATGGTCGGCCAGCTACCCTACACTAATGGGATGGAATGGAACAAATACATACGGCGTGCGGGTAGATGCATCGCGTGTGGCCGATAACGTAGCATGGACCGGTGTAACCGGCCGCCCGACTGCCCTATCAGCCTTTACAAACGACCTGGGAAACTATGGCGCCTGGATACCAAACAATGGTATCGGCGATTGGCAAATTGCATCCAGCAGCACCTCTACAGGTTATTCGGCAGCTACCCTTGAGTTACGCGAATCTAACCTCACTGGAAATGGTAGCGCCACTCCTCCACATCTTGGTTTTCACTGGGGTGGCGTAGTGGCATCTAATATAGCCATAGAAAGCAGCGGTAGAATTGCGATAAGAGATAACCCCGGCAGCGGCTACGAAAACTTTATAGCAAGAACAATGTATTCTACAGCCGATATCTATAACAATGCCTGGTACAGGGGAGGCAATGCCGACGACAACCACGTAAAACTATACGGCAATAGTCGCCAAATGGTATTCCGTACCGATGGAACCACACAGTATTCTGATAATGGTGGCTATCCATTTGTATGGTTATATGGTGGCGATAATTCGGGCAACCGTAGAATGATATTGGATAACAGCGGTAATATATGGACCAACACTTATGGTTGGCTTCACAACTACTTTGCTCCTATTTCGCACACGCATACATGGGCGCAGGTAACCAGCAAGCCGGCCCCCTGGCTGGATGGCAGCAACCTGATTGAAGAAATCAATAACTTTAACTTATCTAAACCAAGCGGTTTTTACCAGGGGTACAATGCAAGCAATGCACCCGGAGGTTCTTGGTATAACATGATAAACATTCGCCATAGCAATGCCGGCAACGACCATGGCTTTCAATTGGCAGCTTCTTATTACGATTCCGACCTTTACTCGCGCACTTACCAGGGCGGTACCGGCGCTAACAATGGAACTTATACAAGCTGGGCCCGCACAGTAACTTCTAAAAATTTAGTATTTGCTAAGAACGAGTACTATGGTGTGGCCGGCCCTAATGTATGGAACTATGTAACCGCATACACAGCCTGGATGGATGTGAAAGCCGGTGACAATATTAAACTGGACGGAATGTATTATGCCCGTTGTACGGGTGGAAGTAACAATGAGTATTTTTACACCAACGTAGAAATATCAGGGCAGAATGGCTGCGCAACTTATAACGCCAACCAAACCGATTACTTTCATGCCAATGAAACCGGTTCTGACCACGATAACTTTAAGCCAGTGCCTTATATGGATGTGTGGACCAGCCCATGCACTGGCCAGATACGTTTCAGGTTAATGATATACGAAGGAGGAGACGACAGCTGGGAGTCGAGAGAAAATATAATTACAGCAGTGCGCTATTAATGAAGTGAAACTCAGAACTCCATTGCTGGGAATAAAAGGACAACAGGTACTGATTTGAAACACTTGGAATGCATACAAATTTCTCACTGCATTATTCCCAATAGTTCAAATTTGCCACCATTAGATGCGGGATTTTTTTCGTTTCTTGCAGCCAAAATATAAGAATGGCTAAAGTAGATACTGCCCTTACGCGAATGCTGGATATTGACTACCCGGTTATTATGGCTCCTATGTTTTTGGTGAGTAATGCCAAAATGATTATAGAAGCTTGCAATGCTGGTATTGCAGGTTCAGTGCCGGCGCTTAACTACCGCACCGATGCAGATTTCAGAAAAGCTCTTGATGAAATTAAGGCTGGTACTACACGCGCATACGGCATTAATCTTATTACCAACAAAAGCAATATCCGCTTAGATGAGCAATTAAAAACATGCCTTGAATACCGGGTACCTTTTATTATTACCTCGCTTGGTTCGCCAGAGGCCGTGATAAAAGCCTGCAAACCGCTTGGCATAAAAGTGTTTGCCGATGTAATTGATTTGGCCTATGCCAAAAAGGTAGAGGCTATGGGTGCCGATGCCGTAATAGCAGTAAATAATGAAGCCGGTGGCCACGCAGGCCCTACATCGCCTAAAGAATTAATTACCACCCTGGTTAAAAACTGCAGGATACCCGTAATAAGCGCCGGTGGTGTAGGCAATGGAGCGCAGATGAAAAAAATGATGGATTACGGGGCGTGTGGGGTATCGGTAGGTAGCCCGTTTATTGCCAGCGACGAAGCACCGGTAACACAGGATTATAAAATGGCTTGCGTAACTTATGGCGCAAAAGATATTGTGCTTACCACCAAACTATCCGGAACTAACTGCACGGTTATAAATACCGATTACGTAAAGAAGATAGGAACTGAGCAGAACTGGTTGGAGAAGTTTTTAAACAGCAACAAGAAAATAAAGAAGTGGACTAAAATGATAACGTACTATAAGGGTATGAAAGCACTGGAGAAAGCAGCTTTCAGTGCAACCTATCAAACTATGTGGTGTGCAGGCCCTTCTATTGAATATGTACATGCTATTCGCCCGGTGCGCGAAATAGCTACGGAGTTAGTGCAGCAATATGTAAAAGAATGTGAAAGTGGTAAAATAACAGCTGCTACGGCCTGATAGCTTGCAGTAGTTATTTATCTTCGAAAAAAATCAGCTATGCGGTTCTACAAATTCCCCCTCATTATATCCTTTGCAGTTTTAGTTATTGCCGGAGTCAGTTCTTGTAAAAAAATAACTGAAGATCAACTGATTAACGGACTTTGGCAGGTTAATAACGTTACTATAGATACGTCAACAGCTAATTACCTGAATACATTACCGCATTACGGTAACAGTGACGATTGCTGCGCATACAAACTCGCTTTTGAGAAAGATAATGTAGTAATAGCCTATTACATAACCTACGATAGTTTTACCCGGTACGATATAGGCACCTGGGAAGCTACAGCCTATAAAGAAGTATACATTAACGTGGATGACTTTATCGATGGCACCTTTAAGGTAGCGCAACCGGTAGGTAATATTAAACGCAGAATACTTACCAGCGAAGACAACCACATCAAGGCTTTAGATGGCACCCCGCTCGATACTGCAAAAACGGTGCTTGATATGCTCAATATATAATCGCGCTACTTTCTTACTAATAAAAAAGGCCATCCGAATGGACAGCCTCACCTTTGTTAGTGTGTGTGTATTTTTAATCCTGCTCGTCGTAGCTTTCGTCGTAGCCGGTGTTTGAACCATCTTCAAAATCAGAAACATTAAAATCGTTGCGGCGGCTGAACTCCTCCTGCTTAAGCTTAATGCTGTTCAGGCGGTCAAGGCGAAACGAACGGTAGTCACCGCGCAGGCGGCACCAACCCACCAGGTGGCGTTTGCGGTCTTTATAAACAATAGCCATAGGCTCTATCTCGCGCACCGATACGCCTTTGGCGCTCGAATCGTACTCGATAACAGCTACCTTAAAATTTTCTACAGCGTTCACAATGGTGTTCAGCAGGTTGGGAGAATAGTGCATTTGCTTATTCTGTGAGGCCGTTTTTGCATAAGTAGAGTTCTCTATCATGGGTTGTATTTTGGTATCACGAATTTAGGGTTTAAACCCTTCTAACCAAATTTTAATCAAAAAATTATTTGGTTAGTTTCCATTGAAACGCAATACAGCAAAGGGTTTTGGAAACTTAATTACATTATAAAGTTTCCGATGTTACAACATACATTAATAATCGGGCACGCACGCATAACCGAAAACCGGTATCATAGTTTCAATAAAAAGCCCCGGTGAATCAACTTCACCGGGGCTTACTCTTTTAGCAAACTGCAATGAGTTTAACCCGCCAGGCTTTGTTCCAGCATTGCTATTTTAGATAGTGCGTCATCGCGCTTCTTCTTCTCGTTCTCAACTACCTCGGGCTTGGCAGATGCCACAAACTTCTCGTTCGATAACTTCTTATCTACCGATGCTAAAAAGCCTTTGGTGTATTCCAGCTCCTTCAGCAGCTTTTCCCGCTCCTCTCCTTCGTTAGCCTGCTCACCGGTTACCACAAAAAATTTGTAGCCTTTGGCAATAAAAGTTTTAGAACCAGCTACATCATCCTTCACCTGCTCCAATTTACCCAGCCTTGCCAGCTTAATAATTTTAGAGCCGAAAGCATTGAACGAAACAGCATCACCACCATTATAAAAAGCATCTACAGTTTCGGTATTCTTCTTGCTGGCGCGTGCGCGTATTTCGCGTATGTTGGTTATAAGCTCAAAGGTTAACTCAGCCTGTGCAATCAGGCCATCGTTTACCATACCTGCCTTAGGGTACTCTGCCACACAAATACTTGCACCTTCGGTGCGGGTAGCCAGCAGGTGCCATATCTCCTCGGTAACAAAAGGCATAATCGGGTGAAGTAACTTCAATAGGGTTTCAAACAACTCTACTGTTTTGTTGTAAGTGTAACTATCTATCGGCTTCTGGTAATCAGGTTTAATCAACTCCAGGTACCACGAGCAGAAATCATCCCATATTAATTTGTACAGTGTCATAAGTGCCTCGCTCAACCGGTAATCGCTGTACGATGTATTAAGCTCCACTATCGTTTTGCTTATCTTACTCTCCAGCCACTCAATCACCACTTTGTTCTCAGCGTTCTCGCCCTCATACACCTCCCATTGCTTAACCAACCTGAATGCATTCCACAGCTTATTGCTAAAGTTACGGCCTTGCTCACATAGTTTTTCATCAAACAAAATATCGTTACCCGCCGGTGAGCAAAGTAACATACCTAAGCGCACGCCATCGGCACCGTATTGTTCAATCAAATCGAGCGGGTCGGGCGAATTGCCTAACGACTTGCTCATTTTGCGGCGCAGCTTGTCGCGCACTATACCGGTATAGTAAACGTTTTTAAAAGGCTTCTCTCCTCTCCACTCATAGCCTGCCATTATC
>DATGXP010000012.1:0-3400 GCA_035298845.1 Chitinophagales bacterium | reverse complement strand
ACCTTAAATCCAAAATTAAGACGGATAAAGAAAATACGGCGGGGCACCACGGCTTCAACAGAGTAGGTAGCACCAAATGGTTCGTTGGATATATCTACGTGTACAAACCAGTAAATATCGGCACGCTTGGGCCGCTTGCGGAATATGGAATAGATGATATTGGAATCGATGTGGCTCTTGTCGTTAGCCATGCTCATATACACCAGGTTGTTAGCTTCCTTCTGTATGGTATCGTCCTGCATCAATTCTTTTAATGGAGCTATGTAGTCTTTAATCTCTACAAACTCAATGTGCTTTTTGCGCAGCAGGCGCGCCTGGTAAAACACCCACATACCCCAGAAAAGGAATGCGGCAATCATGAATGTAAACCAACCGCCATGACTGAATTTTAGAAGGTTAGATGCAAAGAAGGCAGTTTCGATAGTGATGAATAAAATAGGAATACCCCAAATAAGGAAAGGGTTACGACGCTGCACATACATAAGGTAGGTTAGCAACAAAGTGGTCATTAGCATGTTAATGGTAATAGCCAGTCCGTAGGCTGCTTCCATATTGCTAGACTGTTGAAACAACAATACCACCGATATACAACCCAGTAGCAGGAACCAGTTAATGCCCGGTATATACATCTGCCCCTGGTGGGTAGTAGGGTATATTACTTTCAGGTTAGGCCACAGGCGCAGTTTCATGGCTTCGTTTACCAGCGTAAAGCATCCACTGATAAGGGCCTGCGATGCAATAATAGTAGCGAGGGTGGCAATGGTAATACCTATAGGCAGGAACCACGCCGGCATCATAGAGTAGAAGGTAGATTTGCCTTCGGGCCAGTGCTGGCCATTGTAGTCGCTAAGCAACATGGCCGCCTGGCCAAAGTAACAAAGCAGCAACATAGAAATTACATATACCCAGCTAACACGGATATTGCTTTTGCCGCAGTGGCCCAGGTCTGAGTAAAGTGCCTCGCCCCCGGTAGTGCAAAGAAACACAGCCCCCAGCAACCAGAAACCACCGGGATAATTTACCAGCAGGTTAATAGCGTAATACGGGTTAAGGGCTGCCACAATTTGCGGGTATTTTAAAATTTGAATTACCCCCAGCACGCCTATCATGGTAAACCATATAAGCATCACCGGACCAAAGATACCGCCCACTATACGGGTGCCGAATTGCTGAAAGGTGAACAGGCCAACCAGTATGGCTAATACAATGGGGACCGTAGGTATGTTAGGATTTAAAATCCGCAGACCTTCTATAGCCGATGAAATTGAAATAGGAGGGGTGATAAAACCATCCGCAATAAGCGATGCACAACCTATAATAGCCGGAAATATGGTCCAGGTAACTTTATAGCGGCGCACCAATGCATAGAGTGCAAATATCCCCCCTTCGCCACGGTTATCGGCGCTAAGCGCCAGAAACACATACTTGATGGTGGTGATAATCAGCAGGGTCCAGAACACACAGCTAAGCCCCCCCAATACCAGCTCCTGCGAAATAACATGCCCGCTGAGTATAGCGTTCATTACGTATATAGGTGAGGTACCTATATCGCCAAAAATAATACCGAGGGTAATAAGCACGCCCGCAGTAGACAATTGATGTCCGTGACTACGATAACTTTCCGCCATCTTTAGTTGCTATTAAAGTATTGTGAGTGTTACAGAAAAAAGGATAAGTAGTACAATCGCCTTCGCGTGAAGAATCCATACGTTTATTAAGGAAGTGCAAATGTATAAAAGTTTAAACTTGTGCATGCTAGAATGAAATGTTTTTAATCATCTGTATCTTATTTCTATGCCGCAGGTGCAGCTTAGCGCTGTGCATAAAAAACGGACGACGGGCTACGTGCGTCTGCTTTTATTCCTGCATTTGTTAATTACATTTAGCCAACAAAACCCTACTATGAAAAGATATCTATCGGAGGTAATAGGCACATTCATCCTTATTTTTGTGGGCACCGGCTGCGTGGTGGTAAATCAGCAATTTGGTGGCGCGCTGGGTTTGCCGGGTATAGCGGCTGTGTGGGGCTTTGTAATTATTGCCCTTATTTATGCCTTTGGCGATATTTCGGGCACGCATCTAAACCCTGCTGTAACAGTAGCCTTTGCGGTAGATAAGCGGTTCGATTGGAAAGAAGTGCCGGGCTACCTGGGTGCTCAGTTGGCCGGCGCGCTGGCAGGCAGCCTTGCCGTTCATCTGCTGTTTCCCGATAATACCACATTGGGTTTAACCCAGCCATCGGGCAGCCCTATGCAGGCTTTTGTGCTGGAGTTTATAATGACCTTTATATTAATGATGGTGATTTTGCGCGTAAGCGTAGGCGCTAAAGAGAAAGGAATAACCGCCGGTATTGCTATAGGTGGCACGGTTTGGTTTTTGGTATTGTTTGGTGGCCCGGTGTGCGGAACCAGTCTTAACCCTACTAGGTCTTTGGCCCCAGCTATAGTTACAGGCAACTTCCAGCATTTATGGTTGTATATAGCCGCGCCGTTTGCAGGCGCCTTAGCAGCAGTATTTGTGCATAAGGTACTGCATACTGCAGATTAGGATGTGTTATGCCTGTACGTAAAGCCAACAAGGCCACAAAACCAGCGTTGTAAGATAGATGCGAAAGGCTTCCCGGTTTATGTAACAAATGCAGCACCCTCCCGTTTACTTGTGTATGATAACAACAATTCAACCAAAGAGTGCAGCTGCTGTAAGATTTAAAAAAGTAATACCCGTTCGTAATTTGATAGAAGGGGTTGAGTAAAATAAACAAAGGGAGAATGCAAATTCTACCCTTTACCAAACTACCGGAAATTTCCATGTAAGATACAAAACCCGCATTCAGTAATTGAGTGTGGGTTTTGTTTTGTGGTGCAAGTAGCTACTACAAAGATTACCTGCAAATAGGGAAGATATATTGCGTGTTACAGATGCAAATTGAAATTTAGTTCTCCTCATTTTTCAAAACAGGCTTACCGGTTTGGCCCGCACCAGGCTATCAGATTTTCATGTACTTGTATAGGGTAATGTACTTCATGCATCAAAGAGTGTTATAGGGTTAAGATAGTTGTGCTGCACGTACAGTTCGCTTAATTGCTCTTCATGTCAGATATATTTAGGATTTATAATTTAAAGTCTTAAGTGGTTTACTACATGGAATTACTGGTTTTTTACGCCATACAAGGGAAACATTGTTAGGAACACGGCCCAAAATTAAACCTACAAGTTTTATATCCGTTAACTCAGGCTGAAACCTTAATTAGGTCAATAATAATCAACCCATGAAGAAAAAAATCCTGATAGCAGCAACGGCACTTACTATTATGCTTAACTTAAAAATATCGGCACAAAATACCGGTATCGGCGAACCAAACCCGGCGAGCAAATTATCTGTAAAAGGCAACTTGAGTAT
>DATGXP010000011.1:0-1795 GCA_035298845.1 Chitinophagales bacterium | reverse complement strand
CCTTGTGCCACGCACTGGTCTATAATATTACGGCTTACATCAGCCAGGCGATATACGTTGCCTTCGCGGGCGCGGAAGTCGCCTCCTTTAATAGTATCGTAAAACAAACGGAACACCGAGTCGCCGTCGTTCTTATAATTTTTAGAAGCGTTGATACCACCTTGCGCCGCAATACTGTGTGCACGACGCGGGCTATCCTGAAAACAGAAAGCCTTAACCGAGTAGCCCATTTCGCCCAATGAGGCAGCAGCGCTGGCGCCGGCAAGGCCGGTGCCCACTACAATTACTTCAAGTTTGCGCCTGTTGCTTGGGTTAACCAGTTTAGCGTGCTCTTTATAATTGCTCCACTTTTCGGCTAAAGGGCCATCGGGTATTTTTGAATTTAATGCCATATATCAGTGAATAGTTAATGGTAAATAGAGAATAGAAATTAACGAACCCAGCCCAAATAAATAGAGATAGGCATCATAGCAAAAATGAGTGGCACTATGATCGAAAAAGCAGTGCCTACAAAATTAATTACGTTGTTATATTTTACATGGTTAAAGCCCAGCGATTGAAATGCGCTGCGGAATCCGTGAAGCAAATGCCAGAACAATGAGAAACATCCTAATACATATACTACTACTACTACCGGGTTTTGGAATATATCCAGCATCATTTGATACAGGTTCAACTCTTCGCCGGTGCTGAACTGGTTGGCGCGGTTAGGTATCCAGAAATGTGATGTATGAATAACCAAAAATATAAGGATAAGCGTGCCCAGCAGGCCCATGCTGCGGCTGTACCACTTGCTATTAGCCGAAGGCTTGCTGTAGGCATATTTTACGGGACGAGCCTTATAGTTTTGATACCAAAGCAATAAGCCATCGCCGATATGTACCAGGAAACCGATAACCAGACCTATTTCAAGGGTGCGTATAATAAGGTTGGTGCCCATAAAATGGCCCCAGTGGCTAAATGTTTCGCCACCATCGTTGAACCATATCATGCTGTTAATAGTGGCATGTATTATTAAAAAGGTTATAAGAAAAAGACCAGTTAAGCTCATTATCAGCTTTTTGCCGATAGAGGATTTTATAAGCACAGAGTTATTCATAATCGAGGTTTGCTTTAAGCCGGGCCAAAATTAGAGCGCGAAGCGTAAAATGAAAGTTTTTAGGTCTTTATTTTTGAAGAAATTGTGTATAAATGTGACAAGTAAAGTTTAGTAATGAACATTTTAGGTAAATACGTTGAGTAATTAGACGCATTCTAAATATCATGGCCTAAAACACCAGTTCAATGTACAAACAATTGATGCTGCGAAATTGTTTTATGGTTATAGGGTTTGAAGGATATTTCGACTAAGTTTTGGCAACGTAATCGGCCAGATAAAGATATGGCTCATTCAGTTTACCGTTTTGGGCGATAGTAGCGTTGCGTATTATCGGCGATTCGCCTTTTTGTAGTTCGGGCACTATGCGGTTAATGATCATATTGCCGAAATCTTCTGAGGCATCTCGGGGTAACTCGTTAGGCAGGTTATCTATGGCCATTATATCTACCGAGCCTTCCTGAAATGTTTGCATCAACTCACCTGTTTGCGGGTTGTATCCGTAGTAAGGGTCGGCTATAGAAGAAGCATATAATGTAGAGGGTACGGAGCTATCGGGTGCTATATCGCAGGTGATGTCGGCAATGGCTTTAATGCGGAAATCGGTTTCTTTCATCTGTTCTTTGGTAAAGAACACGGGCATACGGGTGTCCCAATAAATGCCATTAATCATTACATCTGCTGCTTTTGTAAAAGGGT
>DATGXP010000010.1:0-1529 GCA_035298845.1 Chitinophagales bacterium | reverse complement strand
AAACAGCCCATATAAATTTTAGTCATGGGGCATTATGCTAACCTCATCATACAGTTTTCCATCTCGGTATAAGCGTATATAATGGCGCTTATCATCCATATCGGCGCTGCTTACTTTATAGTTAAATGTGTGTTCACCGCTGCCCTGGCTTTCATTATTCAGGTATGTTTTCTTCAGGCGGTTGTCCTCATCATACAAGGCAATGGTAATGGTAGAAGTGCGCGAAAAGCTATAGCTAAAGCTACCCGAATAGATGGTGGGCGATACAGTGCGCACCGGTTCGGTATAAACGTTTTCGGTGGCTGGCTCATAAATTTTATCTACCCCTATTCCCTTTGCTTTGGCTACAAAACGGCGAAGGTCATACATCATGGTAGTATCGGGGCTGAAAATTGAGTGCAGGTCGTAGTTATCGGTAAGGCACCATACGGCATCCTGTGCCGCGTTACCCTGGTATTTTTTGCGGTTCAATAACTCGGTTAGCCCCAGCACATGGCCTGTAGCCCTGGTGCGCAACACAAAATTGGCATCGGGCGATGGGCCGCCATCATGGGCCTCGCTGCACATGGCATATACCCGGTAGTTTTTTTTCTGCCTGGGAGGTAACTTTACTATCAGCGTTTGGGTTACTATCATGGTCTGCAGGCTGCTATCATCAGGCACCAGCTTGTAGCCATATTCCAGGTTAAGGGTCAGGTTATCGGCGCTGGCATTGCTTACCTCCATTTGCATGCAAGGCCCATAGTGCGATGAGTATTCGCCTTTAAAAGCTGTATCGCTTTTTGCGCCTGCAATATTTACGGTTACCAGTTTCTTTTGCAACGCTTCGGATAGTTTATATACGCCTTCGGCATGGATAGAAGCACCGGCAGCCAGCAGCAGCAAGAGGAAGTATACTTTCATAATTAAAAGGGTTAGTGGTAGTATATTAACGATGCGCAGGTTGTTATTAGTATGTAGCAGGCATTTTTTGTAGTATAGCCGCTACAAGCAAAAATTTTATCTTGGTAGCGTAAAAACAAAGGGATGCTGATTATAGGAATTACAGGAGGCTCGGGCTCGGGCAAAACCACGGTGGTAAATAAAATTATGAGTTCGTTTTCGCGCGAGCAGGTAACTATTGTTTCGCAGGACAGTTACTATCGCGACAACAGCAACATACCGCTGGAAGAAAGAGCCGACATAAACTTTGACCACCCTGATAGTATTGAGTTTGACCTGCTGGTAGAGCATATTAAGCTGCTACGCCAGGGCAAGCCAATAGAAGAACCGGTGTATGATTACATAACCTCTACCCGCCAGAAAGAAACTATTCGCGTAGTGCCAAATTCGGTGGTGATTGTAGAAGGCATTTTGCTATTTACCGATAAGCGCGTGCGCGAACTGTGTGATATAAAGGTATTTGTAGATGCTGAGCCCGATGACCGGCTGATACGTATTATAGAGCGCGACATGCGCGAGCGCGGCAGAACCGCGCAGCAGGTAATTGAGCGCTATGAACTGGTGAAAGAAATGCACATACAATTTAT
>DATGXP010000009.1:0-4112 GCA_035298845.1 Chitinophagales bacterium | reverse complement strand
AAAGTCTATGTAAACGACTCTGCCCTTGGTGTGTTAGTATTCGACATCTTCGGCAGCTACGAAAAGACGATCCCCGTTAAAGGCTTGAGAAAGTTCCAGATACTGCAAGACCAGATTGTGTATTTTGAAGATAACCAGCTTAGCTCATACAACTCTTTTACACTGGAGCGCAAAACCCTTACACTGCCTGATACAGTAGAAATCTCCTCTGCCGTGCTGGAGAAAAACCGCCTGGGTATAATGAAGAAAGAAAGGGTTGATTTCTATACGTATTGATTAATAAGTCACGGAAACTAAAACAACTTGCCGTCATTATCATTCAATAATTTCGGTGCCTTTACCTTCAACCCGCACTGCTTGTTCATTTTATCTATCATATACTTCGATAGCTCCGGCGAGTACAACTCATCGTGCTGGTGTATAAAGAAATAAAGTGTTTGCAGGCCGCTATCCAGCCAGGTATCTATACGGTCAATCCAATCGTCTATGCGTTTATAATCGCTATCGTGCAGGCTATTACCTACAAAGCGTATAAACGCTGTAGGTGTAGTCAGCTTCATATGCATTACATCGCGCCGGCCTGCTGTATCTGTTATTATAGAACTTACCCCCAGCTCCTTCATGGCAGAATAAGTTTCCATTACCTCCGGCGAGTCGATAGAAAACTCAGGATGGCGGAACTCTATAGCCACATCAAAATCGCGCGGCAAGGATTTTAAATAGCCCTGTATGCGGTCAGCAAATTTAGGCGCGAAGCGGTCATCCAATTGTATAAAAGAAGTGCCCAGCTTTTTGCCAAAGGCTGAGTAAGTATCCAGTAACAGGTCGGTTTCCTTCTCTACATTGTTCAGCCGCTTTATATGGGTGATGATATTGGTAAACTTAGGGCAAAACCTGAAATCGTCGTTGGCAAACGACGCCCACTTTTCTACCGTGCTTTTAGGAAACAGGCGATAGAAAAGCGCATTCAGTTCAATGCTATTGAAATGCTCGGTATAAAGTTTTAAAAAGTCCGCCTCTTTGGTTTTGGGTGGATATAGCTTGCCTATCCAATCCTTACGGCCCCACTTGGCGCAGCCGATGTATATCTGCGGCTTCACCTTCTTGTTTTTCTTCAGCTCCTTAAATAGCTGTTTGGTAATAGCATGGTCCTTAGGCATGCTAAAGTCAACCTTATCTACATCTGCAACCCGTCCAAAATCCATAGGTATGTTTTAGAATAGTGAATATAGCCATTGGCCCGATTATTTATTTAAGCTGAGAAATCTCATTGTTATAACCGAAAAATGCACTATCCTTTGTAGTCTGTTACTCAGCTCAAAACCGAACATGAAAAACAAATTACCCACTTTAATTCTTTTGTTTTTTTCCTTCACCACTTTACGTGCGCAGATAACCATTACCGAGAATGACTTTGCCAATGCAAACGATACGGTGCGCATGAGTGTGGCTTACTGGGACCCATTTCTCGATTTTGGTGCTACCGGCACCAACTACAACTGGGATTTTTCAAGCCTCGACTGGCAAAGCCAGTATGTAGATGAATATAAAAACACCACTTCGGTAGGCACTACCTATGCTATTACCTTCTCCAATTTATCGTTTAACCCTTATCGCTGCAACATTGCCAAAGCGGCCGATAACCAGCTAACCACATTACCAATAGTATCCAGCGTATTTACCGATGGCTATAATTTTTATTTCAAAAATGCATCTTTTTATCGCCAGCGCGGCATAGGCATGAAAGTGGCCGGCTTCCCTACCCCCATCCCCATGACCCATGCAGATACTATTTACCGTCTGCCTATAGCTTATGGTAACAGGGATAGCTCTTTTTCCGACTACCTTGTATATGTACCAAACCTGGGTCTGTATACACACAGGCAGCGTAGATGGAACGAGGTTGATGGCTGGGGCACACTTACTACTCCATTCGGCACCTTTGATGCGCTAAGAGTTGTAACCGAAATACGCGGCACCGATTCGATATATGTAGATACGCTGGGCGCTGGTATTAAGGTAGATGGCGACATTATACGCGAGTACAAATGGTTTGGTAAAGACCAAAAGAACCCTTTGCTGCAGATAAATACCCAGGCCGGTATATTTGGCCAGATACAAGGGTTTGAGTTTGTAACCCGCATTATTTACCGCGATAGTGCCCGCTTCCGCCCTACCGGTATTTGGGATGCGCAACAGGATGAAATTGAACTGCGCGTTTACCCCAACCCGGCCAGCGACGTATTCTATATAGCCATGCCGGCAGATATAAATATCGCTACCATGCGTGTAACAGATATAAGCGGTAAGCTAATGCTGGAGCGCGAAATCAATTCAACGATAGAACCGGTGCCAACCACTGGATGGAGCAAAGGGGTATATCTGCTCTCTCTGCAAACAAACAAAGGAAATGCCATACGAAAGGTGGTAGTGCAGTAGAAACTTAACACCTTTAATTCTGCAGTTTAGTAGCACATTTCCTACTTCCCTCCATGCCCCAGCATTCTGCCTATAGGCGCCAATACATACGATAGAGAGTTTTGAACCGGCACAGGAATTTTTGCCAGGTAGGTCTTAGCCTTGTATTTACGCATCCACACCATTACCTCCAGCAAAGGCGGTTCGCCATTAACTATTTTTCCTTCGTTGCTAACCTCAACTAACCGATACAGTAAATCTTCTGCATCAAGCGCAGGCGTAAAGGTCTGTATTACTTCACAAGGCACATCATCGGCGTTATAATGCATGTGCCCAACCGCCTTATCAAAAGTCATCTTTTCACCAGGGCCTATCCTTTTTATTTCGCCCTTATACTCGCAGGTATAATAGCCTGAAATTACCTCAAAGGTTTCATCCTGCAATAGGTGTACATGCGGAGCGGGCTTTACGCCACCTGGGTTAAACAGCCACTTTATTTTCAAAAATTTTCCGCCGCTGCTTTCATTGGTTTCTAAAAACTCACCGGTGTCTTTTGTTGCGGCGTCTGTAATAACTGTGCCTTGCTTTACCATGGGGGTTGGTTTTAGTGGTTTAACGAATTTAGGATTTTAAACCCAATTAATAAATCCCGTTTAGCATAATTCAACGCCTCGCTTTTGTGCCATTACTTATATTCGCCCCACAAAATTAACCCCGCACATAACCGTGTCGGGGCATATCTTTTTTATGAACGTAGAAGAAATTGTAAAGCGATATACAGAACTGCCACAGGTTAAGCAGCTGGTGGCCGACTTAAATACGAATGATACTAATGATGTTTTTCTGCAGGGGCTTATTGGCTCGCAGGATGCATTTGTGGCGGCAACGGTTTTTAAGCAAACAGACTTTAATCATTTGTTTGTAATGAGCGATAAAGAGGAGGCTGCTTATTTTCAAAACAACCTGAAAAATTTGTTGGGGGTAAAGGATATCTTCTTCTTCCCCGATTCATTTAAACGTCCGCAGGATTATGGCGAGGTAAACAACAACAACATACTTCTCCGCACCGAAACCGTTAACAGGTTAAGCAATTCAGGCATTAAGGCCGAGCTGGTAGTAACCTATGCCGAAGCGCTGTTTGAAAAAGTAGTAAAGCAGGAAGTGCTCAACGAGGAAACCCTGCGTATGAAGGTGAACGAAAAGCTGGATACAGACTTCATGATTGACCTGTTGGTAGGTTTTGAGTTTGAGCGCGTTGACTTTGTTTACGAGCCCGGCCAGTTCAGCATCCGCGGCGATATTGTCGATGTGTTTTCTTTCGGCAATGAATATCCCTACCGGGTAGAGTTGTTTGGCGATGAGATTGAAAGCATCCGCACCTTCGACCCGCTTACGCAATTAAGCCAGAAGAAGATTGCCAGTGTTACTATTGTACCCAACATCCAAACGCACTTTACCAACGATAAAAAGACTTCGGTGCTCGAGGTGTTTCCACCTAATACGATAGTGTGGTTTAAAGATATGCAGATACTGCTCGATGTATTTGGCAGCGCTATTGAGAAAGCGAAGAAAATGCAGCCCGATATAAAAAAGAACCGGATAGAGCATCCGCACCATCCATTACTGGAAGGCGAACCCGAAGATGTTTTCCTGGGCACGGCCGAATTTTTAAAAGGCATATCAAAATTTAAGGT
>DATGXP010000008.1:0-1842 GCA_035298845.1 Chitinophagales bacterium | reverse complement strand
CCCAGCTTTCACCATAAAATTCTCTTCCGTACAAGCCAAACCGTCTTTAACTTCCATGGATTTTCCTTAGTTCCTTTAGCCATCGTTGTATTTTTGTTGTTGTCTAATTTAACTCAATAGCTCAAAATGGATTAGCTATTGGGTGTAAATTAACCTGGCTTTAACTCCTTGTATAGTTATTTCTTCGAACCTTTAAGGTTCTTCTCATATAGCGCTATCCAGTCTTCAGGGCTCATTTTGGCCGCTAATTCACCAATTAGCTTAAATGGTATCTGGTCCGGCTTTTTAAAGCGAATACAGCTTTTACCCATATCTAATTTGTTTGTTACTGCTTTAGCATATTCATCGGTAAACCAATTCAGCAGTTTAGGGTCTGCATATATACCCATGTGATAAACGGCTATAAAGTTTTTTTGCGAGGCTATGCTTAAAAAAGGCAGCGGCAATTTTGGGTCGCAGTGGTAGCCACCGGGGTATAGCGAGTGAGGCACTACATAACCTAAAGCCCCATAGCTCATTGTTTCCTTAAAGCCTTTCGGCAGGTTCTTCAAAATTACTTTTCGCAACTCTGTTATAGCTGCTTTTCGTTCTTCGGGTAGGCTTTCCAGGTAATCTTCAGGCGTAAGTGCGGTAGATTGCATAGCTGTATTTTGTGTAGGTAAACTTAAATTTTTCCCGGGGTAAAATAAATAGAAGCATTTTTTATCACAGCCAGCCAATTTTGTGCTTTGCCAAAGTGCTATTCGTTTCTAAATTCACGGTTATATAATGCAGCCATCAAATCTTAATACCAAGCAAAGCACCATCCATATCCGCAATATGGTATGCGATAGCTGTGTAAAGGTAGTGCGTTGGGAGCTGGAGCGCACCGGTTTTATTAAGGTAGACCATGTAGAACTGGGCAAAGCGGTAATAAGCCATAATGAACAGGTAATGGGCCTTTCGCTGATCAATGAGATTTTACAAAACAGCGGGTTTGGTATTATTGATGAGCGGGAAGACAAGCTGGTAGAGCAGATTAAACAGTCGGTTATTCAGCTTATATTTTTCGGCAACAACACCAATACCATCTTACGCAACAGCGACTATCTGAGCCAGAAATTGGGCGAGCCATACCATGTGCTCAGCAAAATGTTTTCCAATAAAACCAACGTTACGCTCGAGAAATACATTATCCAGATAAAAATGGAAAAAGTAAAAGAGCTCATCAGCTATGGTGAGCTCACCCTGAGCGAAATAGCACATATGATGGGCTATAGCAGCGTGCAATATCTCAGCAATCAGTTTAAACAGGTAACCGGTGTAAATGTGAATGATTACAAGAAAGAGTTCCACAAGAAGAGAATTCCACTCAATCACCTGCCAGACGCAGCCGCCGGCGCATAGCTTTTTACACTAGCGGATTGGTGATTTTTAATACACATTCTTTAGTTTAATTTGCAGGGATAAGAGACCAATACCCCCTGTATAATGAGCAGTGAGATAGAAATACTAACGCAAAAAATTTCTTCGGCCGGGGAAATTACATCCGAGGTAGTAGATGCCATAAATAGCCTTGCCCTGTTGCTGTTAGAAAAAAACGCTGCGCAAGCGCACCTTACTTCTCAAAAAGCAGTGGCAGAGGCACGCACAATTCGATACCCAAAAGGGGAAGCGGCCGGATTGATAGGCGCAGCTATGGCTGCCTCAAAACAGCGTAATTATGAAGAGGCTGCAGAGTTATATGACCAGGCAATACGCGTATTAGAAAAGCAGAATGACAAGCAACAGGTTGCCGAGGTGCGAAAGAAGCTGGGTAACACTAAGTACTATCTGGGCCGGTATACAGAAGCTATAGAAAAT
>DATGXP010000007.1:0-2144 GCA_035298845.1 Chitinophagales bacterium | reverse complement strand
CCTGGTCGCAGCAAAACTAAAAAAACAATGTATTGCTTAGTTAATTACCAGTTTCTTCTGTACAACAGATTCTCCGGCCTTTACATTTACAATGTATACACCTGAAGCAAGTTGCTCTGTACCTTCTAAAGGCAATTGGGTGTCACCATCGTTCATAAAGCCGTCAAATACTCTGGCCACTTCTTTACCCGTAAGGTCCGTAATGTTTACAGTCAGTTTGCCGGCAGCGGCTAGTGATAAGCTTATTGTTGCCGCGCCCTCTGTAGGGTTAGGGAAAATGTTTACTTCGTTAACCACGCTTACGTCTTCTATACCGGTAAGGTAGCTACCTATGTTAATATCATCTATATAGAAGTTGTTGCCACGGGTAGAACCATATACTTTAAATTTAAAGCGCACATTCGGTTTTCTCCATGTTCCTGCTGCAAGGTTTATCTTAATGTATTTCCAGTAAGCCGATGCTTGTGTTGGAACAAAGTAACCAGTTACAGCGCCGGCATTTAATACACCCAAAGCACCTTTTTTGTAAATAGTTACCCAGGTTGAGCCACAATTAAGCGAAGCCTGTACTTCAATTGAGTCTGGAGGGTTGCTTCCAAAACTGTTAGTAGAGGTAGCCCACGAATAGTAGAACGAAAGAGACATTTGGTTGGTTGTCAAAGCCGTCATATCGAAGCCAGGAGAAACTATTTCATCTATGTCGCGGTCAGCCTGTGCATAGTAGTTGTTAAGTACGGCAGCGCCGGAACCTGTATGCGAACCATAGTTAGAACGGGTTATTTCGGTGTTGTTAAGGTCATAGTTAATAGAAGTCCAATCGCCGTTTGTAAGGGCGTCGCTGGTTTCAAAATCCTGTGTAAATGGAGCTATGTATGATGCATTATCGTTACCTACATATACAAAGTTGTTTCTTTCTTTAACGCTAACACCGCCCGGGCCGGTTACTGTCAGCTTAATAGGCTGCCAACCTAAAGTAAGAAACTGTACAATAGGGTTTTTTTCGTTAGATGTAGGTGGGTTAGCATTAGGCATTTCCCAATAGTAATCAGTTACATCGCCATTGTAGCTAGCATCTGATAATTGTACGTTAGCGCCCAGGCAAACATATCTTCTTAGCGCACCAATATCTGCTTTAGGAATACCAGGAACATACGTAGTATCATCGGTACCGGTTGCTATAAGGTTAGCAGCGCTCCACAGGTTGTTGCGGTCAGCCTTATCTGAGTTAAGGGCTGCCAGCATTCTTGTTTTCTGGCCTTCGGTAAACATTCTAGAGCAGTACGAGTAATCCATAAAGTTCTGAACGTTTTCTTTAATTGGCGGGGTACAATATGCAAGGTTAAGGTTACAAGTGGTAGAGCCACGGGTAATTGGCGTATCGTCTACATCATCATCACCGCATGATACACCAGGCTCATTTGTATCACCCCAAGGGTGTTTCAGGTTAAGATAGTGACCAATTTCGTGTGTTAAAGCGCGGGCCAAACCGTATGATCCTGTTCCGGCAGCACCAATATACTGGCTAAGAATGATAATACCATCCATAGCAGGGGTATTGTAAAGCGCCTGAACCGAACCAGGGTAGTAAGCGTATCCGGCTACACCATCGCGCATGGATTTGCATACCCATACATTCAAATACTTATCACGCGGCCAGCTATTCAGCTTGGAATAATCGTTGCCCATATATGTTTGGGTGGTGTTTATGCGGTCTATACCATTGGTAGGCTGCCCATTAGGGTCAATGTTCGCCAGGCGGAACTCAATACCTATATTGGCAATAAGAGGCTTGAAAACCGAAATTACAGAAGCAGTATCGGCATTTCTTTTGTTGTAATCTTCATTCAAAATGTGCATCTGGTCTCTTATCTGCTCATCCGAAATCAATTCACCCGAAACCGTATCGCTGTTGCCCTGATGTAGAATATGGAACACAATAGGGATTACAATATTGCCATCGCGATTTACATTAAAGTTGGCGTAATTGGCCTGAAAATTTTTGGTAAATTCTTCAAGTTCAGCTTCGTCCTGCAAAACTTCAGGGTGCTCAGCAATCAACCTTTGACGGGCTGCAGTTGAACCGCATAGTACTTCATTTTGCGCCGAAGCACTAAACGAGAGAGAGGTTAAAAATGCAAGCGTAA
>DATGXP010000006.1:0-2560 GCA_035298845.1 Chitinophagales bacterium | reverse complement strand
TAGACAAGTTCGCCGCCTTCGTCGCCACCTTCGGGGCCTAAATCAATGAGCCAGTCGGCACATTTTATTACATCCATATTGTGTTCTATGACAATTACAGAGTGACCGGCTTCTATCAATTGATTGAAACTGGACATCAGTTTGTTGATATCGTGAAAGTGCAGACCGGTAGTAGGTTCATCGAAAATAAACAGGATAGGGTTAGGTGCTGCCCCTTTATTAAGGAACGATGCCAGCTTAACGCGCTGTGCCTCGCCACCGCTAAGGGTGCTGCTGCTCTGCCCAAGTTTTACATAGCCGAGGCCAACCTTTTGCAGTGGAAGAAGTTTGGTAGTTATATCGTTGTCCTCTTTAAAAAATTCAACGGCTTCATCTACACTCAACTCAAGTATCTCGTATATGTTTTTGCCTTTGTATTGCACTTCCAGCACTTCTTCTTTAAATTTCTTACCGTTGCAGGCTTCGCACTTTAAGTGTACATCGGCCAAAAACTGCATCTCTACCACTACCTCGCCCTCACCCTTACAGGTTTCGCAACGGCCACCTTCTACGTTAAAGGAGAAATCTTTTGGCTGGTAGCCGCGAATTTTTGATAGCTGCATGCGCGCATATAAATCGCGGATGCCGTCATACGCCTTTACATACGTAACCGGGTTAGAGCGAGAGCTACGGCCCAGCGGGTTCTGGTCTATCATTTCTATGGCCGTAATACGACTCATATCGCCTTTCATCTCACGGAACGAGCCCGGCTTTTCCCCGGCACCGTCAAACAAGCGCATCAGCGCCGGGTAAAGTATCTTCTTTATCAGCGTGGTTTTGCCCGAGCCGCTTACACCACTTACTACGGTTAAAGCCCCCAACGGAAACTTAGCGCTTACATTTTTCAGGTTATGTTGCGTAGCGCCTATTATCTCTATCCAGTTACTTGGCTTGCGGCGCTTGGGGTTATATATAATCTCCATTTCGCCATTCAGGTACTTAGCGGTAAGCGTGTTGGCCTTCAGCATATCCTTGCTGCTGCCGTTATACATTACTTCGCCACCAAACCTGCCGGCCTCTGGCCCCATATCTACAATATGGTCGCTGGTTTTCATTATGTCCTCGTCATGCTCTACCACTATTATGGTGTTGCCCAGGTCGCGCAGGTTTTTTAGCACGCCTATCAACCGGTCGGTATCGCGCTGGTGCAGTCCTATGCTTGGCTCATCCAGTATATACATGCTGCTGGTAAGGTTACTGCCTATGCTGCGTGTAAGGTTTATGCGCTGTGTTTCTCCACCCGATAACGTATTAGATAAACGGTTAAGTGTAAGATAACCCAGCCCCACATCCATCATAGTCTGCAGGCGGCCGTTCACCTCCAGCAAAATACGCTTGGCTATTGTCGCTTCGCTTTCGCTTAGCTTAATGGTCTTAAAGAAGGCATGAAGCTCTTTAATAGGCTGCATCGTGAGTTCCGAAATATTCCTGCCCTGTATTTTTACATACTGCGCATCTTTACGGATACGCGAGCCCTTGCAATCGGGGCAGGTAGTTTTGCCGCGGAAACGCGATAGCATCACCCGGTATTGTATCTTGTAGCTCTTCTCCTCCAGGTAGCGGAAAAACTCGTGCAGGCCGGCGAAGTATTTATTACCGGTCCACAGCAAATCTTTATGCTCTTGCTCTAAATCTTTATAGGCACGGTGGATAGGAAAATCGAACATTACCCCTTTCTTAATCAAGGGTTCTGCCCACTCGCTCATCTTCTCGCCTTTCCATGGCGCAATAGCACCTTCATATACCGATAGTTCTTTATCAGGGAAAATAAGTTCTTCATCTATGCCCATCACCGTTCCAAAACCTTCACAGGTTTTGCAGGCGCCATAAGGATTGTTGAAGTTGAAAAAGTTAGGGTTTGGCTCTTCGAAGGAAATGCCATCGGCTTCAAACTTATTAGAGAAAGTATGCTCGGTTTCTTTACCCTCAGTGCTCAGCAATTCTATAATACAATCGCCATGGCCTTCGCTAAAGGCAGTTTGTATCGAATCTGCCGCGCGCGATTTAAGGTCCTCATCGTCGTGCTTCATTACCAGACGGTCAACCAATACTTTGATAGAAGTTTGTTTCTTCTTCAATGCATCTTTGTTCTCCAGCAACTCTTCAATTTTGGCTACCTCGCCGTTAAATTTAACACGGGTAAAACCTTTCTGCAGCAGCAGGTTAAGGTCGGCGGCAAATTTATCGTTCACTTTGTTTTCGAAGTAGATGAACACTTTATCGCCTTCTTTTTGTTTAAAAAGGAAGTCAACCACATCGCGCACTTCGTGCTTGGTAACCAGCTCGCCGGTTTTGGGCGAGTAGGTTTTGCCTATACGGGCGAACAAAAGGCGCAGATAATCGTATATCTCTGTTAAAGAGCCAACGGTACTGCGGGTGGTTCTGGTAGATACTTTCTGCTCGATAGCTATGGCCGGGCATAAACCTTTGATGTAATCTACATCGGGTTTATCCATACGGTTAAGAAACTGGCGGGCATACGACGACAGCGACTCTACATAGCGGCGCTGGCCTTCGGCAT
>DATGXP010000005.1:0-2434 GCA_035298845.1 Chitinophagales bacterium | reverse complement strand
TTTTGCTTTGGGCTGTGTTAGCGGGTTCCGATACGTTGAGCAGATGCTGCGTTCGGTCTATTACCTGCGATGAATATTGTTTATAGTTCCATACATTCGAAACAGTTGGCTTATACACCCGTACATAGTCTACATACATTTCATCACTGGTTAATGCACCGGGGCAATTAACACCCATACCTATCCCAAAAACCATTTTGCGCCAATTGCAATCGGTACCAATTCGGTCCGGGTAATTATCCGTGCGCATTTCTTTGCCATCAAAAAACCACGCTACACTGCTGGGAGTCCATACAAAAGTATAGGTATGGTATTCTTCATCCAATCTTCCGGGTGTAGGTTTGTCGTACACAGTTGAGCAAGAGCAATCGCCACGGCGGCAATCTACTCTCCAGGAGTTATATGTACCCGAACCGCTATAAGTACATGTTACATTGTCCCAACTGTTGCCTAAGCCAGCCCAGGTCGTACATCCGCCTGGTGACGAACTTACTGTGGCTACACAGGCCCCTGTAGAAGGGGAGTAAGAATTAACGGTAGCCGCCATCCAGTTACTATTATCACGTACAATTACTATTTGTTGGCCGGGCTGTATAGACCAGTTGGTGGGAAGAGTAAGCGATTTTACGCCCGTACCTATAGTTATGCTCGAAGAACAGTTAAACGATGCTAGTTGATAGTTTGTAGAGACCCAGTGTGGTGTGCTGAAAAATTGATTAGGGGTGTTGCCATTAAATTCAAATACATCATACTCGGGCGGCCAGGCGTTGGCACCTGTAAGCCAAAAGGCGCCATACTTGGCGGCACCTTTGCCCATTTTTATACGGGCTTCAAACATGCCATACAGAAACCCGCCTACACCATTGCTACAGTAGGTGTTATCCATGTATTTGCTCCAGATAGCACCTTGCGAGTATTTGGCAGTCGCACTGTTGGTTGGGCCACACACCGGCATACTTGCCGACAGGTCCACCGTCTTAATTCTTACAGCACCGCTACCATCTACATAAGTATTTGCCTGCACGTATTTTTGATTTTGGCCGCAAAATTCTTTCCCGCATAAATTCGTTGCTGGGTCAGTGTAAGGATCATACCAGTTCCAATTAGACCAAAGGGTGGCATTGTTGCTGTAATTAAATTCATCCTGAAATTGAATTGACCAGCCGGACTTATCTAACAAGGCCTGTCCGAAACCCGGTTGCCATAGCAGTAGCATAACAACCATAGATAGAAGAAAGTGTTTTTTCATAGGTTCTATTTTTGTTTGGTTAAATAATATATCAAATGTAATTCTATTAATATAATAGTCAATCGTATATCAAATAATAAGATATGTTATTTATTCTAATGAATTAAGCAGGTGCAGTAAATTTGCTTTTGTGTTTAAAGAATACGTATCGGTCACATGTATTTTTAAAATGAATATGATATGGCAGCTTTCGCTTAAAATATTTAAGATACTACCTACTAAGACGGGGCAGGGAGCTTATATAATTAATTTACTCGCAGTTACTTGTAAAAGGAGGTTGCATATTTTTAACAGCACATTTAAAACTCCTGCACTCATCCTAAAAGCCATACTTTTTCTAACTATGCACCGTGTTCCGTTTCAAACAGTTTTCCGTTGCCCAGGATAAATGCGCCATGAAGGTAAATACCGATGGTGTGCTGTTAGGGGCGTGGGCTGTTAGTAGGAGGATTGATTCCAATCCAATCCGCGCACTAGACATTGGCACCGGCACAGGTGTAATTGCAGTAATGATGGCCCAAAACTTTTGCACCGCTCAAATTGATGCCATAGATATAGATGCTGGGGCTTACCGACAGGCTAAAGAGAACTTTGAAAATAGCCCTTGGGCCAACCGGTTATCAGCTGTTTATGCTCCACTACAGGATTATAAACCTACATATCAATATGACATAGTAATCTCTAACCCTCCCTATTTTGTAGATGACTACAAAACAGGCAACACACAAAAAGACTTAGCCAAACACAGCACCGCTCTAACCTATGCGGATTTAGTAAACGGTATTAAACGGCTGCTAAGCAGCAGCGGTAGCGCATTTGTGGTTATCCCTATATTCAATGTAGAGGTGTTAGAGCCATTGGCCAATGGCGCAGGGTTGTATGTAACTGCCATGGCAGAGGTGACGGCCGTGCAAGGCAAAAATCCATATCTCGCTTTGATGCAACTACGGTGGGAGAGGAGCCCTTTCGAAAAAGAAACTATTACCATTCAACACCCATCTGTTGAATTCACCGCTCAGTATAAAGCAATTACCAAAGACTATTACCTGAAGTTTTGATTATTAATTCTATTTTAGACTTACATAAAACCAACCCTATGGCCGACGTAACTGTAAGAAAATCACCTGTTAAGAAGATACTTGGAATATTATTACTAGTTACGGTGGTAGTGCTTGCCGTACTTTA
>DATGXP010000004.1:0-11322 GCA_035298845.1 Chitinophagales bacterium | reverse complement strand
CATTCGCTTACATCGCCCAATCTTCCCTATCTAAACTTCTAAACTGTATAGCTTCGGCCAGGTGTTCTGTTTTAATATCAGGGCTGCCGGCCAGGTCGGCTATAGTGCGGCTTACTTTAATTATGCGGTTATAGGCCCGGGCGCTCAGGTTTAGCTTTTGCATAGCGCGGCTAAGCAGGTTTTTGCCGGCATCAGATATGATACAAATCTCCTCTACCATTTGTGGTTCCATCTGTGCGTTGCTGTATAAATTCTCTTTACCTTCAAAACGTTTGGCCTGTATTTGGCGGGCTTGTATCACCCGCTCGCGTATCGTTTCGCTCTTCTCAAATTTTTTATCGCTGCTAAGCTCGTTGAACGATACCGGTGTAACTTCTACATGCAGGTCTATACGGTCCATCAGTGGTCCCGAAATTTTGTTCAGGTATTTCTGCACTACGCCGGGGGCGCACACACATTCTTTATCAGGGTGGTTATAAAAGCCGCAGGGGCACGGGTTCATGCTGGCTACCAGTGTAAACGATGCCGGATATGTAACCGACATTTTAGACCGCGATATAGTCACCTTGCGCTCCTCCATAGGCTGGCGCATTACTTCCAGCACGGTGCGCTTAAATTCGGGTAACTCATCTAAAAACAATACCCCATTATGCGCCATCGATATCTCGCCCGGTTGAGGGTTGCTTCCTCCTCCAACCAACGCCACATCACTCACAGTATGATGTGGTGCACGGAAAGGCCGCTGATAAATAAGCGATGAGTTTTTACCCAGTTTGCCTGCTACCGAATGTATCTTCGTTGTTTCTAATGCTTCGTTCAAGTTAAGTGGTGGTAATATGGTAGGGAACCTTTTGGCCAGCATGGTTTTGCCTGCCCCGGGTGGGCCTATCAGTATTACATTGTGCCCACCGGCAGCTGCTATCTCCAGTGCGCGCTTAATATTCTCCTGCCCCTTTACATCTGAAAAATCGAATTCGCTTTTAAGTATGTTGTTTTCAAACTCAGCACGGGTATCTACTACGGTCGGTTCTATTTTTTTCGTGCCTTCTAAAAACTCAATTACCTCCAGCAGGTTTTCGGCACCTATCACCTCTATATTATTTACAATAGCAGCCTCGCGGGCATTTTGTTTGGGCAGTATAAAGCCTTTAAATTTTTCTTTGCGGGCTTGTATCGCAATTGGCAGCGCACCTTTAATAGGTAACAACGACCCATCCAGCGAAAGCTCTCCCATTATAATATACTTGCTTAACTCCTCATTGGCTAGTTGCCCCGATGCTGCCAGCACACCTATAGCCATGGGCAAATCATACGATGTTCCTTCTTTGCGTATATCGGCCGGCGAAAGATTAATAACCACCCGCTGCCTCGGCATATTATATCCAGATTCTTTAACTGCCGTTTCTATACGGAACAACGACTCCTTTACTGCATTATCGGGCAGGCCTACTGTAAAGTAATTAAGCTGCCCGCCTTCAGCACTTACCTCTACTGTAATAGTAGCGGCATCTACACCATACACTGCACTGCCAAATGTTTTTACCAGCATAACCTTATACTCCTTTCATTTTTTTATACGCCTCCTTAAATTTTACCAGGTCTTCATTGCCCGGCTCTACCATTTCATATATCGGTATTATTTTATCCAGTATCTGCACGTTGTTTTGCTGTATGGCCGAGTTGCAATACGAATAGCAACCTAACGACACATAACCCAGCAGCCGCTCCATCATCGGGTTCTCCTTTTGTTTCTTCTTCATTTCCGCTATCTGAATTTTCCACCAGCCCAGGTCTTTGGCTTTCATGCTTTCTTTCAGTTCCGTTCGCAGGGCACTTTCTGTTTTCAGGTCACCTTTTTTCTTTTCATCTACTTCTATCAGCCTCCCTTTTTCTATAGTGCTAAAGGGGTAAATAAACGCCGGCTCAAAATCTTTGGCGGGTACCCACTCTTGCTTGCCGGGCCACTCTACCAGTTGCGTGTGCAGGTTAGCCGGCATAGTTTGCGCCGAAAAAAGTACCACATTAGAATAATTCAAATCTTTAGTACCGGCAAACCCAAGCATATCTACCGGGTGGTTGGCCGGGGCCAGGTCAGCTGTTGCGCCTATATATACTACCTGTGTTACAGCGCTGTTATTATAGGCGGTTTCAATAGCCCCTTTTGCTCCATTACCATAGCCACATAATGTAAGCCGCTTTGCATCAACACTAAACCGCTCCGAAATTTCTTTTACCAGTCTATTGGCTACAGCAGTAGCTTCGGGTGTAGTAAACTTTTTGCTGAAGTTATTAGAGCCCGCCAGAATATACCCGTGCTTATCGGCCAGGACACTGTACATTTGTAATGGTAGGGCACCTTGCCCGTATATATCTAAAAAAATGATAGCCGGGTACTTTACTGCCTTGTCATAGTTTTTAGGCAGGTATAAAGCAAACGATTCGGCACTGTTACTTGCCAGCGGCACCTGGTTATATATTTTACCCTGCTCAAAACTATCTTTCGGGTACACCACCGCCACTTCGGCAGCCTGCGTTACCGGTTGCTCTGTAGCCTCCTGCTTTTCAGTTTTCTGATTGCAGGCCATCATTATAAAGCACGATGAAACTACAATTGCGGCAAACGCAACACGGCGCATGGTAGCGGTATATTTAGTTTTCATGTTTATTCTTTTTAGTAGGTGTAATAGCAGTAAAACAAATAAAAAAGACCGAATCAATCAGGCAATTTCATAAAACGGCTACAAGTAGTATACCCTTCGCTATCTGTTAATACAAACTGGTATGCACCGGCTTTAAACTCACTTATATCAATAGGTTGCATGTTGGCAGATACGCTGTATCCCGCTACAGCATTGCCCTGCGCATCGTACGCTTTTAAACCATACCTGCCATTATAGCCCGGTATATGCAAAATTATTTCCGCTGTGCTTTTACCGGTGTCTATACTAAAAGCATGTGCTACATCTGCATGAGGGTTGCAATCCCTTTTTATCGGGTTCTTTTCTACGGTGCCCTTAGGCGATAAATCTTTACCGGCCAACGCCGGATGATCGGGAAGCAGTATCTCGGTTTTAAATACCGAATTAATAACAAACGGCGTTTTTTCGCCCTGGCTCACCGGTATACCACCAAGGCTTATAGGGCATATATACTGCCATACAATATTCTCCTGCTCATCAATTTCAAAAAAACGGCCTTCGTTACCGCTGCATACACGCACATGCCCATTTGGCAACAAGTCTACACTTGAAATTCTGCGGCTAAAAAATCTTCCGTGCTTGTTGTTCTCATTGTATACCCAAAGGCTGGTGGCATTATATGTGCCGTTACTCTGTATCGCATATTTCCCTTCATTATTCTTTCCCGGCAACCATGTTTCTATGGTTGAGTACTGTCCGGCAGGTCGGGTAGTGCCATTATTAAAAACCATAATAGCATCCTCGTATTTGGTGCCGCATTTTACCCAACGGGCATCATGCTGATAAAATAACTTTGCATCGGCTGCGGTACCCCGGTTATACGCGGCAGGGTTACCGTATCTAAATAGCAAATCGCTTTTACTGTTGCCTGTAGCTGCTGTGTCATGGTCTATTATCCATATCTCGCTATAAGCACGCGAGCTTACCATCACCTGGTTCAGTTCAGCATTATAATCTACCGAGTTAAAGTGAACCCAACAGGGATGATCCACCTTATTATAATTCACATCAATTTTTTCCGGGTGGTCTGCCACTACACCATAATTAGCTTTTGTGCTATCCAAATCCTGCACAAGGTGGTCCCACACATCCCATTTCCATACAATTACGGCGCTATCTGTCCCCACAGGTTTAAACTCTATAAGTTGTTCCGTCCATAGGCCCTTATGGGGTATATACTCAGCTTTTCTACCGGCTGCCACCCCTTCCGATATGGTCTTTAGCTCCCAAATCATCAATAAAATATTGCCATTGGGCAATACACACATATCATGGTGCCCGGTATGCGTGGGCGATGAATAGTTATACCCCCATTTAACCTTACCATCCCAGTCTAAAGTTTCAATCCGGCCGCCAAGGCCGCCTGCATCATTAAAATTATCATTGTCTATTCTACCTGTGCGTACCAGGTCGCCGTTATCTTTTAACTTTATAGCCTGGCCCGGCATAAAGGCAGTATTCCATTCGTGCACCAAATCACCGCAGTTATTTATCAGGTAAACGTTTTTAGAAGCCGCCGGCGAAAACAAAGTATAAGCATCTGTAATCTTATCCGATGTAAAGGTTAACCCCACAGTAGGTTTTTGTGCCTGTACCGATAGGCAGAATGTAATCACAAGAAAAAAAACGGCCGTTGTTTTTGGCATGCTCAAATGTTTGTAAAAAAAAGAGGCTACCCAAATGAGTAGCCTCTTTTCTTTTCAATTATTGCTGATACTATCTTTCAATTACCAGGCGCTCTACCGAGTTTACTTGCGGACCGCTCAGGCGGATAAAGTAAACACCAGCAGCATACTCGCTAAGGTTCAATACAAATGTATTGTCTTTAAAGTTGCCGGTGTTTCTGGTCATTACTACCTGTCCGGCAATATTTACAAGTTCCATTTTCAATTCTTCAGCTTTGTTCAGGCTTATTTGAATTTGAACAGAATTAGTAGCCGGGTTAGGGAATACGTTAAACATGTTTACCTGGCCCACGGTAGCTATACCTACAGGTAGTAGTGTATAGGCGGCTGTAGTGCTGCATCCGTTATCGTCAGTCACGGTTACGGTGTATGTACCGGCTGCAACACCCGATAGGTCTTCGGTAGTAGCCGAGTTGCTCCAGTCAAAAGTGTAAGGGCTGGTGCCGCCTGCTACAGTTAAGTTAATGCTGCCGTTGCTGCCACTGGTAGGGTCGGTAGTTACAGCGCTAAGTGCCAGTGCCGTTGGTTCAGTTACAGTAGCAGTAGCAGTTGCTGTACAACCGTTATCATCGGTTATAGTTACGTTGTATGTACCTACAGCTACATCAGTCAGGTTCTGGCTGGTGGCCGAGTTATCCCAGCTGTAAGTAAATGGAGAAGTACCACCGCTTACAGTTAAATCTACATCACCATCAGTGCCGCCGTTGCAGGCTGCATTAGTAGCGGTAGCAGTACCGGTAGGGCCGGCTACCGTACCTATTGTAAAATCAGCAGTTGCCGAACAACCATTATCATCGGTTACTGTTACCTGGTAGCTGCCTGCTGCAAGACCGGTTACAGAGGCTGTAGTCTCTGAGTTAGACCAGTCGTATTCGTATGGCGAGGTACCGTTGGTTACATTATCTACTGTAGCACTGCCGGTGTTAGCCGAGCAGGCTGTTTCGGTAGACGAAGTAGCCAGGGTAAGGGCCACCTGGTTGGTAGTTACTACGGCAGCATCCGTGCCGGTGCAACCGTTATCATCGGTTATCGTTACGTTGTAAGTACCAGGTGCAAGGCCTGTAATGGTAGCTGTTGTTTCATTATTCGACCACTCGTAGCTATACGGTGCAGTACCGCTGGCGCCTGCTGCAGTAGCAGTTCCATCAGTAGCCGAACAGGTAGCAGGTGTTGCGGATGCATTTCCGCTAAGTGTTACCACATCTGCAACTACGGTTACGCTGGCAGTGCCGGTGCATCCGTTATCATCTGTCAATGTTACATTGTAAGTATTTGCAGCAAGGTTGCTGGCTGTAGCTGTGCTGGCACCATTCGACCAATCGTAATCGTAAGGCGATGTACCGTTAGTAATCGTTACTGTAGCCGAACCATTTGCCGCGGTGCATATAGCATTAGTTGAAGATGTAGTAGAAGTTAAAGCCACTGCATTGCTGCTAACAGTTACACTGGTAGTACCGGTGCATCCGTTATCATCGGTTAATGTTACAGTGTAAGTACCGGCCGCTAAGTTGGCATTGGTAGCTGTAGTGGCACCATTCGACCAATCATACTCATAAGGTGATGCGCCATTGGTAACTGTTACCGTAGCCGAACCATCAGCCGCGGTGCAGGTAGCATCGGTAGAAGATGTAGTAGACGTTAAAACTATTCCATTGGTGCTTACAGTTACGCTGTTGGTGCCGGTGCAACCATTGTCGTCGGTTAGTGTTACCGTGTAAGTACCGGCAGCAAGGCTGGTGATAGTAGCGGTGCTTCCGCCGTTCGACCAATCATAATCATATGGCGTTGTACCATTAGTCACCGTTACACTTGCCGTGCCATCAGCAGCTGAGCAACTGGCATTGGTAGATGATACAGTAGAAGTTAAAGCTACCGCATTGCTGTTTACAGTTACACTGGTAGTGCCTGTGCAACCATTGTCGTCGCTTAATGTTACGTTGTAAGTACCTGCTGTTAAACCGGCATTGGTAGAGGTGCTGGCACCATTCGACCAATCGTAATCAAAAGGTGAAGTACCATTGGTAACCGTTACTGTGGCAGAGCCATCAGCTGCGGTACAGGTAGCATTGGTAGATGACACAGTAGAAGTTAAAGCTACCACATTACTGTTTACAGTTGCGCTATTGGTGCCCGAGCAACCATTATCGTCGGTTACCGTTACTGTATAAGTACCAGCTATTTCATTGGCAATGGTAGCTGTTATTTCGCCGTTCGACCACAAATAGTCGTATGGTGACGTGCCGTTAGTAACCGTTACACTGGCCGAGCCATCAGCCGCAAGGCAGGTAGCATCGGTAGATGTTGTAGTAGAAGTTAAGGTCACCGTGTTTACTGTTACAGTGGCTGTGTTGGTTCCCGAACAGCCATTAGCATCTTCAAGAGTTACTGTATAAGTTCCATCAGCTAAATTGCTTACAGTAGAAGTAGTGGCTCCGTTGCTCCATAAGTAAGAGTAAGGCGAATTTCCGTTAGTTGCCGTAACCGATACGCTGCCATCAACGGCAGTACATGTACTTTGGGTAGCTGAGGTAGTAGAAGTTAATGCTACCGTATTGGTAGCTATGGTAGCGGTAACTGTCGCTTCGCAACCCAGGTTATCAGTAATAGTTACAGTATAAGCACCTGCCGCACCCGTTACAGTTGAGTCAGTGCTGCCTGTAGTCCATTCGTAAGTATAAGGGGCTTCGCCGCCGGTAGGTGCTACAGCTGCAGTACCATCGGCTGCAAGGCAGGTGGCAGGTGCAGTAGTAAGGTTAGGTGCTATCGTAGGGCAAATAACCGGACGTATAACATAAGCTCTTTCGAAACTAGCACCAAAATCTTCATTGTTTGCCCACCCTGTCAAAGGATTTGTAGGCCAGTCTACCCAGGTACGGTTAGGTGTATAAATATCCGTTGTTAAGCCAATCGACACGGTAGAATCAAATTCAATAGCTGTAAATGCATAACGGCCGGGTGCAAGGGTCACATTACCGCCATTAATAGGTAGTGTATAAAGGCCTGCCGCATTGTCTATATAGGTTAATGTATCGGTAGTAGCTACAATAGCATTAGGCACGCCACCACTCATATCCCATATAACTGCACCTAGCCTTTCGCCAGTAAATCCTTGCGTATAATATATTTGTATCGAACCTACAGTAGCAGTGTTTTCTATCATAAAATCCTGGCCCAGGTATCCTCCGTTGCCGGAGCCTATGCCCAATGCTTGTACTACTGTACCGTTGTCGCGTGCATATATAGCATCGGTAATATTTACAAAAGTAGTGTCTACACTGTTAGCAGGTACCTGGTCGGTAGCTGCCATAGTTACGTCATAAGCTACCGTGTAGATATCTGCCACAGTAGGTACAAAACCGGTCAGAGTTAAGTTTACAGTGGCACCGGCAGCCAGTGGCGTAGCAGCGCTGCTGGCAGTATGCACCAGTGTACTGGCGCTGTTATATACATTAGCTGTAAGTACCACATTGCTGGCTGCATTTGTTCCATTGTTACGCACCGTGCTGCCCAGCGCTATACCTCCCGCAGGCACCTGCGAAACCGGCGTTAATGTATACTCCGATTGTAAAGACGATACTATTTGTACATCATCTGTAATTACTACTTCTACACTTACATCATCTATCAGCAATAAGAATTTATCAAACGAATTGTTTCTGAAAGCGATATATACCGATTGGCCGGCATAAGCATTTAAACTTACCTGGCGCGGAGTCCAGGTAGTGTTTTCAGCACCAGTGCTAAACAATACGGTAGAGTTGGTTATCTGGTTACCTATTACACCTGTACCACCGGTAGGGGTGTTTGGAGCAGTCATTATTCTCACTTCGTACCCATCACGGTAGCTGGCATCATAAGTTACGGCATTCCATTTAAGCACAGCGCCCGCAGGCAGTGGTCCTATAAGTGGAGTCCACATCCAGTCGTTAGATGTAGTGGCCGGAACAGTCCATGATGTTGAAAAAGCTGTAGAGTCGGCTACGTTAAAAGAAAAATCTTCTCTGCGCTCCCAGGCTTCGTTTACATACGCAACAGAGGTAGCGGGAGTGCCGTTATCTACATTGCGCAAAAGCCAACCGGCCGGAAAGCTATACGTGCCCGCGCCGCCGGCCGTAGGGCCGCCTACACCGTCAAAATCTTCCGAAAAAATAGTTTGTCCTTGCGCATAGGGGGTAAATAACACTAAAATGGCAAGAACCAGTTGTAAAATACGTTTCATATCTGGTGGTTTAGAGTGATTATTAACACCAAATATAGAAGTCCATTTATTAAAAACGAAACGAAAAAAAACTAATAAGTGTGCATTTCAATACAAATGTCTAATAATCAGGGCTTAAAATCCGGATTGGCCGCCCTGCGTTTTTTTACACGGTCGTATAAAAACGAAATTGGGTTATAAAACTTAGCCTTGGGGGTTACACGTGAGTATTTGGGCGGCGCTATGCCTGCTATCTGCAGCTTCTCTTCCTTGTTGTCCATAAAAGCATCAATAAACTCCTCGCGCGATTTAAAAGGGTAAATCACCACATCTTTCAGCTTTACAAAATCATGTATCAGCTGCACCTCCATAGTATAATACATACTCGAATCTATATCGCTTATATGCAGTATCTTACCTATATATCCCATAGAGGTAAACTTAAGGGTATCTGTTTTGTATACATACAGGGTAAAGTTACCCTCGTTATCGCAGGTTATTCCCTTATTATTCTTTGTAAAAATAACATTGGCATAAGGCACAGGCGCTTTGCTTTGCACATCTATTACCTTGCCCTTAACCAAAAACTTACCAGCTGTGTAATCATAATTAAGCTGTGCAGAACAGAATACAGAGCATAGCACACAGAGCATAGACAGCACTATAGCCTTGCCTGTGTTTGCCTTTATCTGTGTAATCCCTTTTCTCATCAGCGTAATCTAACTGTTAGGTTATCTGCGTAATCAAATGTAACTATCTGTGCAATCAATCCTGTAGGGATAAAAATAAAATCCCTGCCGTAATAAACGACAGGGATTGAATGTTGTTGTGAAAATTTTAGCTTTTCTAATCTTTCTTTTTCAGAAAATAATTAGGCTTCAGCTACTACTTCAAAGTTTACAGTCACCTTGTGGCTTTGGCCCAAGCCAACTTCGGCAGTGTAAGCACCCAGGTTCTTAACTTCGCCTTCTACGATGTTAATCTTTCTGCGGTCTACTTCTACCTGCAATTGGTTCTTTATAGCCTCTGCTACATGGTAAGCCGATACGCTACCAAATATTTTGCCGGTAGTACCTACCTTGGCAGCTATTGTAAGCGGGGCCGATGTTAAGCGGGCAGAAATTACATTGAATTGCTCCAGCAATTTGGCTTCGCGTTTTTCGCGGGCCAAAGTGCGGCCTGCCAATTGTGCTTCGGTGCCGGCATTCTTTACTACTGCAAATCCTTGTGGGATAAGGTAGTTAAGGCCAAAACCAGGACGAACTTTAACCACGTCATCGGCGTAGCCAAGCTTTTCTACATCTTTTATAAGTATGAGTTCCATTGTTTAATCTTTAATTGGGTTAACCATTTTATTTCAAAAGATCTGCTACGTAAGGCAGAATCGCAATATGACGCGCACGCTTGATAGCCTGTGCAATTTTGCGCTGGTATTTTAGCGAGTTACCACTCAAACGGCGTGGAAGGATCTTTCCCTGCTCGTTGATAAACTTCAATAAATACTCAGGATCTTTGTAGTCAATGTATTTGATACCGTTTTTCTTAAAGCGGCAGTATTTTTTCTTAACCAGGCCAATTTTGGTCGCGGTTAGATATTTGATGCTATCGTTTGGTTTCTGTGTGCTCATACGGTTGCCTCTTTTTCGGTTTTAACTTTTTTGTTTCTTCCTACCAGTCCGGCGCGCTTGTCGTCGTTGTACTTAATAGCGTACTTGTCAAGCTTTACGGTCATAAAACGCAACACGTTTTCGTCGCGGCGGAATGCCACTTCTAAAGTGTCAACGGCTTTACCATTTCCACGGTATTCTACCAAGTGGTAGATTCCGGTGGTCTTCTTACCAATCTGGTAACGTAAATTCTTTAGTCCCCAGTGTTCTTCGTGAACGATCTCAGCTCCCTGGGACTTGAGAAGCTCAACGTAGTTGCTGATGCTTTTCTTGGCGTCATCTTCCGATAACACGGGAGTGAGAATAAATACTGTTTCGTACTGTGTCAGCATGTTTCTCTGCTTTTTTGGGTTAATTAATAATATGCTTAGTTTTTTAAGCGGGCGGCAAATATAACAGAATATGTGGAAAACCAAACTCTCCAATCCCGAAAGGGAACTTCAGCCTGGAATAATCCAGGATACTTTTGGCGGGATTTTTGGCTGTAGATTAAGCCAAATGCAGAAATATATGAGAACTTATGTCCTGATAGCCACCCTTGCCGGCTTGCTCTTTGCCAGCGGCTGCCGCCGCGAAGTAATTGATTGCGAAGCTAATAGGTGGGGTATATTGCGCCTATCTAACACCAGCAGCCAGGATGTGCGAGTGTATATAGATGATGTGCTGTTTGCCGACCTGCCTGTATATTCCGAGGTAGAATATAACCACATAGCCTCGGGCTATCATCATATATATGCTCAGCAGGTCAACTCTCAGCTAACCTGGGAGAGTTACGTTACTGTACTCGATTGCGAAAGGCTGAATGTTGCTTTTACGCCATAGGTATAAAAATTTCAAATGTAGCTCCCTGGCCCTGCTTACCCTTTGCCAGTACTATTCCGCGGTGGTTTTCTACTATCTTTTTTACAATAGCCAGGCCTATACCCGTGCCAGCATACTCGCTGCGTCCATGCAGCCGTTGAAACAATCCAAATATTTTCTCACTGTATTCCGGTTCAAACCCAATACCGTTATCCTCCACAGTAATCTGGCAATAATCTTTATCTGCAGATAGGCCGGCACGCTGTAGTGTA
>DATGXP010000003.1:0-13426 GCA_035298845.1 Chitinophagales bacterium | reverse complement strand
AAGGGAGCGCAAATGTAGAAAATGTATTGAGAAAATAAATTTTTGGGTAGGATTTTTATTTGGGGGCAAAAAAAATCCTCTTGCTGGTAGAGATAAAGCCCGAAAATGACTAATCCGGAAGAAAAAAATTATTGAATTATTTTCAATGAGCATCTTAGCAAATATTGCAACTCTTTTTTACGTTTGATACATAGCAAAAAAAGCTTGAACGTTCTTTAATGGCTTACCTGAATTGAACCTCAGCTAATCATTTATTACCTAACACCCCGAACCCCTTACATGAAACACTTAGCAATTAAACTGGCCATTGCCATAACCTGTATTTTTACAACCGCTTATCAGTCATCGGCCCAGCAAACCAAATACGGAATAGTTAACTCCGGCGAATTAATAAAACAAGGTATAGAGCTACATGACCAGGAAAAGTACGATGAGGCAATAAAAATGTATAGCCAGGTACCCGAAAACGATACCAACTACATATTGGCCATTGTAGAAAAAGCGCTTAGCGTGTATGCCCAAAAAGATTACGAAAAAACGATTGCGCTTTGCGAGCAGGCTATGGCCCTGGGCAATAGCTATGACCACAGCTTGTATATTACCATGGGCTCGGCTTATGATGATGCCGGCAAACCCGAAAAAGCAATTGAAACCTATGATAAGGGCCTGAAGGAGTTCCCTAAAAACCACCTGATACTTTTCAATAAAGGGGTAACCCTGCAAAAGCAGGAAAAATTTGACGATGCCATAGCTACTTATAAGCAGGTGCTGCAGATAAGCCCCTACCATGCCAGCACACACTACCGTTTGGGCAATATAGCAGAGCAAGAGGGCGACCTTACCCGGGCGATGCTGTGCTACAATGCATTTTTGCTGGTAGAGCCTACCACCGAGCGGGCATTAAATGTGTTGCAATCGCTGGATAGAATGATAGCCAAAAAGTATGACGATACTAAAGCCAAAGGTATTGTACTGGCGCAAGATGGCGAAGATTTTAGCGAGATAGAAACAATCATTCGTAAACAACTGGCGCTTAACAAAAGCTATAAGTTGGAAAGTAAGGCAGATTTTCCGGTAACGCGCCAAAACCAGGCGCTGCTCTCCTACCTTGCCACTCACAAAGGAAAGCAGGGTTTTTGGGAAACATTCTATGTTCCGTTTTTTGCGCAGCTGTATAAAGAAGGGCATTTTGAAGGCTTTAGCTACTATATACTAGCCAGCAGCGATAATGAGAAGATACGTTCTATGCTGGTAAAAAACAAAGGGGATATAGCTAAGTTTAACGAATGGCAGGAGGGTGCCTTTATAAAGGTAACCAGCCGCCGCACACAGGAAATAGATGGCAAGCCTACTAACATTACGCAAACCTATTACAAAACAGGCAAACTATATGGTGTAGGGCCTTACCTGGGCGATGCAGAAAAACTAACAGGCGCGTGGCAGTTTTATTACACCACGGGCAAGCTAATGTCTAAGGGCAGTTTCGATAGCAACGGCGAGCAAACCGGCGAGTGGGTATATTACCATACCAATGGCAAACCCAAGAAAGAAACCACTTTATCTGCCGGTAAAGAAAATGGAGCCTATAAAATGTATTACGCCAACGGTAACCTTAAAGAATCCGGCACCTTTAGTGCCGGCCAACTTAACAACGAGATAAAAACATATACCTGGTATGGCGCTTTGGAAGAAGTACACCATTTTAAAAACGGAGTGCATGAGGGTAAGTATGAAGATTTTTACCCCAATGGCAAACTGCGTTTCATCTCGGCATACGCCAACAACAAACTGAGCGGAACCTATAAACGCTACCATCCAAACGGGGCCTTAAATATAGATGGTAATGTGAAAGACGATTTAAAGGAAGGGCCTTTTACCGTGTATTTTGATGATACTAAAATAGAGCTAAAAAAGACTTACCTGCAAAATAAAGAAACTGGTGCCTTTGTAAAATATTACAACAATGGCAAGGTAAAGCAGGAAGGCGAATTTAAAAATGACAAGCCGGTAGGCCCCTGGAAACTATACTACCGAAACGGCCAGCTAGATGAGATTACAACATATAATGACAATGGCAACGAGGAAGGCAAACAACAGTATTTTGATACCGACGGTAAGTTGTATTACGAAGCCGAATACAAGAACGGGCGCATGACGCAGTTTAAATTTATTGACAAAACCGGACAAGTACTTGCCGATACAAAACTAAAAGCAAAACAGGACATAAAAACATATTATGCCGAGGGCATGCCGCGCTGGTCGGGTGCCATGGAAAACGGTAAACGCAATGGCCTGTGGAAAGAATATACCCGCGATGGTTTGCTGGCCAGCGAATACAATTACGATGATGGAGTACTAACCGGCAAGGCTAAAGTATATTTCAAAAACGGTAAGGTATATAAAGACCTTAACTACAAAAAAGGAAACCTGCATGGCGAATACCGGGAATATTTTAGCAACGGGCAATTGTTTAAATCTGCCTGGTACGAAGATGGTGATGGCTTTGGAGATGTAAACACCTACACCAATACCGGATTGAAAGACCGCTTTTACACCTTGTTCAAAGGTAAGGTTACCGGCATTAACTACAACTACGATATAGAAGGAAAGCTAAACGTAACCGAAAAATATGATGACGGGTATTTTACCGGATTTACCTTTTACGACACCAGCGGCAAAGTGATAAAAATACAGGAGGTAAAAAAAGAAAAAGCGGAGGCCGAATTTCCTACCATTACAGGGCAAACCCATATAAAAAGAACGTTTATTAGCGGATCGAAAGAAGGACCAAGCTTTAGTTATTACCTCGATAATAAAATAGAATCTGAAGGTACTTTTTTAAACGATGAACGCCAGGGAGCCTGGAAATGGTTCAACCCCGACAACACTTTAAGCTTAACCAAAAACTATCGGAATGGCGAAGCCGAAGGCACTAATGAAAATTTTGACCTGTTTGGCAAATTAAAAGCCCGCTATGAATATGCCGATGGCAATATCTACGGCACCGGCGAAATTTTTTATTACAGCGGTACAAAAAAAGAAGAAGTAAGCTATTGGGCAGGTGATGAACATGGGCCAACTAAATACTTCGGGTTTAACGGGGAACATGTAATGACCCTGCTATACAACTATGGCACACTTAGTAAAGTTGTATATGTAAACGGCAAAGGCGGTAAACCCGACACAGTTGCAGCACCGGTAAACGGCACCATAGAGTCGAAATATGCCAATGGCAAAACAGCTTTTCTAATTGAATACAAAAACGGGGAACATAACGGTAAATACCGTGAGTTTTTTGATGACGGCACACCCTGCCGCGAAGCACAATATACCGACGACCTGCTGGAAGGTGAGCGCAAAACCTGGTACAGAAACGGCAAACTGCGGTCAATTGAAAGTTATAAATTTAACGACGATGATGGGCTGGTAACATTATATTACGAATCTGGCACCAAAAAAGCAGAACTGATGTATAAAGCAGATAGCCTGCACGGACCTGTTAAATACTATGATAGCACGGGCAAGTTAGCCGCACACTATATTTTTTACAACGGTATGATGATAAAAAAGGTGCTTTAACGTTAAATAGAAAATAATGTACATGATTTTCAGGAAGCATCTTAACTATTTAACCGGCGCCGTACTGTTGTTTACTGCCGCATCGGTATTTGCGCAGCCTAAATCCGATTTATTCAGGCTACAGCAAAAATACCCCGACCAGCCTGCCGCTTATACAGATATAAACGAGCAGATAAACATAAACATGGTAGATGGCAAACCGGACATTACCATGAGTGTAGATAAAGAAAGCATGCTGCTCGACGACCGGGCTGCTTTATATGATGAGGGCCGGGTAACCTATTCCTCGCTGGTGTTTCTTTCGGGTATAGAAGCTGCTACTTTATACCCGGCCGATAAACGGTATAAAGAAATTAAGGTAGAAGAATTTAAAGAGAAAGACCGGTTTAGCAACAGCGTTTTTCACGACGATGTAAAAGAAAAAAAATTCAGTTATCCTTCGCTGGTAAAAGGGGCTAAACGCACACTTAAACTATACTACAATGTAAAAGACCCTTACCTGCTTACGGCCTTTTTGCCACAGGAATACTGGCCGGTAGAAAATGCCAGCCTTAAAATAGTATGCCCTGCAGATATGGAAATCGGCTACCGGATATTTAACGGCGATAGCGTAAAAATTGATTACGAAACGCATATAGAAAAAGGCAAGGCCATTCACACATGGAAAACAGCCAACCTGAAACCAATGGAAAATGAGGGCGGAAGCCCCGGCCATTTGTATTACACGCCACATGTGGTGTATTATATTAAAAGCTATATGGCAAATGGCAAGAGAGAAAAGGTACTTGAATCGGTAGATGACCTGCATGGCTACTATACCAGGTTAATTAAAGGCATAAACACCGAAACATATACCCCTTTAAAGAAACTGGTAGACTCGCTCACTACAAATGCCAAAACAGAGGAGCAAAAAATTAAAAAGGTTTATTACTGGGTAAAAGACAACATAAAATACATAGCCTTTGAAAGCGGCTACGCCGGCTTTATACCTGCCGAGGCAAAGGAGGTTTACGAAAAAAGGTTTGGTGATTGCAAAGGAATGTCCAGCATTATTACCACTATGCTTAGGTATGCCGGTGTAACTTCTTACCTTACATGGATAGGGTCGCGCGAGCTGCCCTATAGCTACAAGGAAAACCACACCGTAGGTGCCGACGACCACATGATAGCCGCCGTTAAGCTAAATGGCAAATATGTATTTTTAGATGCCACCAGTCAGGATACTCCTTTTGGTTACCCTACGGCATTTATACAAGGCAAAGAGGCAATCATTCACCTGTCTGACGACAAATATGAAATTACCACTGTGCCGGTTGTGCCGGGCACAATGAATGTAAACAAAGACAGCGTAACTGTTGAAATAACACAAGGCCTTAAGTTAACCGGTGAAGGATACGGCGAGTACACCGGTTTCGAGCGTAATCAAATGCTGAATTTACTTGATGATAATACCCATGGCGACAACAAGGCTGTGCTGAAAAGTTATTTTCAAAAGGGCAGCAATAAATTTATACTGGAAAGCTATGAACAGACAGACGCGACGGACCGTGATAAGCCCTTTGGTATAAACTATAAATTTAACGTAAGCGATTACATATTACAAAGCGACAAAGAGATTTTTGTAAATATGAACCTCGAAAAACCCTTTGGAAAAAGCAGCGTAGAAAAGGACCGCCAAATTGATATTGAATACGACTTTCAAAGGCAACTTACCAATACCGTAGTATTAAAAATACCAGATGGCTTCGAGCTATCCTACTTACCACCCGATGATTCTTTAACGCGCGACATGTTTAGCTATAATATACGCTACAACCACACCGGCAATACCATAACCTTAAAAACCGACATAGCGCTCAACTGCCTGATGCTTAGAAAAAAAGATTTTAACGCGTGGAATGATTTTGTAGCGGCATTAAGAAAAAATTATACGGAGAGCGTGGCTCTACGCAGTAAATAATTAAACAATCAAAACATGATAAACACTAAAGGCACATGGGTGCTTCTGCTCGTATTACTAACCAGGGTGGCAATAGCGCAAGAGTACGTACATAAAAATTACAAATGGGAAGAAAACCCTAAACCTTATATACCCGAAAAGACAGATACTTTTCCCGAAACCATTTTGCAGGATAAAATTTCATATGAGATATCTATAGATAATAGCGGCTCTTTTGAATACTACCTGCATCATAAAAAAACTTTTGTAAACTCCGCACAGGCTATTGAGAGGAATAATAAAGTTTACCTGCCAGCCGGCCTTAAAAGCGAAATACTTAAAATGAAGGTAAGGGTTATAAAACCCAACGGCGAAGTAATTGAGATGAATAACAGTGATATAAAAGATGCGGTGGATGAAGACAGCGAGCGTAAGTATAAATACCTGGCTGTACGAGCCGTAGAAACCGGCTGTGTAATAGAAGAGCTATTTGTGCTTAAAGCACCCAGCGATTACACCGGCAGAATTTACACTATGCAATCAGAATACCCTAAGCACAACTGCTCGTTCGAGCTCATCTACCCGGAGTATATGATTTTCGACACCAAGACATACAACGGCTTTCCTAAACTGGAGAAGGACAGCACTTACAAAAAAAATGAATTAGCCTGCCGCAAAGCGTCCATAGCATACATAGCTCCTTTAAAAGCAGAAAAATATTCGGTCCGTGTTTCGCATTTGCAAAAAGTAGCTTACAAGTTAACCGGCAGCACACGCTCTGGCAGCTACAACATCAACGGCTACGACAAGATATCCGATAATATTTTCCAGCGAATGAATATGGAGCTGTCAAAATCAGAAAAAAAAGCGCTTGATAAAATTTTTAAAGAGGCACAACTTGATTATGCCAAAAACGATGACGATAAAATAAGAAAACTGGAAGACTATGTAAAAAAAGCAATTTTCAGCTCAGAGGATATAGATAACTATTCGGTAAGCATCGACAGGATGCTTGAAACAAGCATGTCCGACCCATCGAGCCTTACAAGATTGTTTGTAGCGGCATTTAATAAACTAAACATTGCCCACGAAATTCTTGTAACCTGCAATCACTACGACATAACCTTCGAAAAAGATTTTGAATCGCTCAATTACCTCGATCAGTATTTTATCCACTTTCCCGATAATGACAAATACCTGGCACCCTCGTTTCCGCTTTATCGCTATGGTCTCATGCCGTATCAATTCCGCAGAGGATATGGGCTTGTAATTAAAAAAACAACCCTGGGCAACCTTACTACCGGTATGGGCACCGTTAAATACATTGAAGAAGACAGCTACCTGGACAATACCGATAGCATGATTGTAAATGTGGATTTTAGTAAAGGCCTGGATGATGTAACCTACAAATACCGTGTAACGCATTCGGGACACGAGGCGGCAGCTTTTCAAAGCATTATGGACTATGTTAAAGAGGAAAAAGATAAGGACAAAATACGAAAGGGCTTGCTTGAAAATTACTCGGACGAAGCAGAACTTAAAGACCTTAAAACCGAAAATGAAGGAGCTGAGTTTTTTGCAAAAAAACCATTTGTAGTTAGCGCTTCATTTTCAACAAACAAGTTTTTGGATAAGGCAGGCGCTAAATATATTTTTAAAGTAGGCGAGCTGATAGGGCCTCAGGAGCAAATGTATCAGGAGGAGGCCCGCAAGCTGCCAATTGATATGAACTACTGCAAAAACTATATGCGTACTATCCACTTTAAAGTTCCACAGGGGTATAAGCTGGCTAATAGCGAAAAGCTGAATATGGATATCTTTCATAAGGATAAAAAAGGTAACCGCATTATGGTCTTCCGCTCGTGGTACGAAACCAACGGCGATAATGTAACGGTATATTGCGAGGAGTACTATAAAAAAAGCACCCTACCGGTAGAAGAATATGAACCCTTTAAGGCGGTTATAAACGCCTCGGCCGATTTCAATAAAATTGTGTTGCTGTTTGAACCCAACAAGTAACAAAAATTAAGGTATTGATTATGCCATTAACTCCACGGCTTATTTTACTGCTTTGCTTTGCCCTGGTTTCTATCGCGCTAAGCGCGCAGCAAGAAACCGTTCAAAAGCTTTTAAAAGAAAAAAGGTATAAAGAAGCTGACAAGTATTTAGATAGCGAACTTGCCAAAACACCCGACAATGCCGCACTTAATTTTTTGAAGTGGAAGGTAAACCGCATGGGCAATTTTGCTCCTGAAACAGGCTTTAAATATTTAAACAAGGCTATTGACCTGGATAACAAATACTCATCGGCCTATGTGTGCAGAGGCATATTTTACATGGATATGTTGAGGTTTGAAGACGCACGCGACGATTTTGAGGCTGCTATCAAATGCGCTGCCAACGATTCCCTATTAAAGGAGGCCCGGTTAGCTTTGGGCTCATATTACACCGGCACCCGCAAACACCAGGAAGCGGTGGCCATAAATCTATTGGTATTACAGAGCGATTCAGTAAATATATACGCGCTGAATAACCTGGCCCTGGGATACCAGGATTTGGGCAAACTGCAGGAAGCGCTAAATGTGCTATACAAAATTGAAAAGCTGGATACAGCCGCCTATTATGCCATCATAAATATTGGCTTTGTGCTTTCTAAAATGGATGCGTATGAAAAAGCCATCTCATATTTCAACAAAGCCGAGAAACTAAGAAAAGATCCACTGGTATACAGCAACCGGTCTTACGCCGAGTATAAACTAAAACAATATGGGCCTGCAATGGCAGATATTAATAAGTCTATAAAACTATTTCCGGGCAACTCGTACGCCTATAGGGTAAGGGCGCTTATCTACCTCGACCAGAATAATACTGACAAGGCCTGCGATGATCTTAAAACCGCGCTTGCACTAAAATACACCGAGATGTATGATGATGACGTAAAAGAGTTGCGCGATAAGTATTGCATTAAATAGCTACACCGCCACCTCTGCTGCTATATGAGGGTGCGGGTTGTAATCGGTAAGGGTAAAATCTTCAAACTTAAAGTCGAAAATATCTTTCACCTCCGGGTTTATGTTCATTTTAGGCAAGGGGCGCAATTCGCGGCTTAGCTGCAATTTGGCTTGCTCTACGTGGTTGCTGTATAAATGCACATCGCCAAAGGTATGCACGAAATCGCCCAGCCCCAGACCGCACACCCGCGCTATCATCATAGTAAGCAAAGCATACGATGCAATGTTGAATGGCACGCCCAAAAACACATCGGCACTGCGTTGGTATAGCTGGCAGCTAAGTTTGCCCTCACTAACATAGAATTGAAACATGGTATGGCAGGGCGGCAGGGCCATATCTTCAATATAAGGCACATTCCAGGCACTCACAATCAGGCGGCGGCTGTGCGGGTTCTTTTTTATCTGCGCCATCAGGTTACTTATCTGGTCTATGGTTTTGCCATCGGGCGCAGGCCAGCTACGCCACTGGTAACCATACACAGGCCCTAGCTCTCCCCACTTTTGTGCAAAGGCATCATCGGTAGCAATCTTCTGCGCAAATACCTTTATATCCTCACCACCGAACCCCGGGCTCTTCTTATATTTTTCATACGGCCAGTCGTCCCATATACGCACCCCGTTTTTGCATAGGTACTGTATGTTGGTTTCGCCCTTCAAAAACCACAGCAATTCATGGATAATAGCCTTGGTAAAAAGCTTTTTGGTAGTCACCAGCGGAAAGCCCTCCTGCAGGTTAAAACGCATCTGGTAGCCAAATGTGCTGTAAGTGCCGGTGCCGGTGCGATCGTCTTTCCAAACCCCTGTATCAATTATATGCTTAAGTAAATCGTGGTATTGCTGCATAAAGCAAAAATAGGAATATGAGAACTTTGACCGATTAAGGATTTACACTTTTGTGGAAAGTTGTGAATCAAGGCCCGCACCTTACTTTTTTGCCAGCCTTCTGCTTCTTATTTTGCGGACCAATATAACCACTGCCAGCACCGCAAGTATTAGATACGGCCAAACACGCACCAAGCCTAGTAACAACTCTATCAGGTTTCTCCAGCCGTTAACAAAAGCCTCTTTCAGGTTAGATAAAAAACCGAGCTGCGGTTCTGGTGTATAATCCAATGCCTGATACATATTAAGCGTTATAGTACCATACCCAACCTGATCTTTCAGCAATTTCAATCGCCCCTCAGTTGCTTCAATCTCTTCGCGTATTGCGCCCAACTTCTCTTCTATCTCCAGCACCTCTGTAACCTTTACAGCTTGTTTAATTAAAGCAATATACCGCCCTTCTATTTCATGTTTAGTTTTAAGTCGGGCCTGCAGGTCCACATATTCTGCAGTTACATCCTCCGCTGTAATATTTTTATAGTTAATATAAACAGACTCTTTCTCCAAAGCACTTACTAGCTTATCAAAATTAGAAGATGGCACACGTATCACCATGTCGCTGCTTATATCACGCGTGTTATTGCTCTTATTATCGCTACCAAAGTACGAAGCATATTGTTTTAGCAGTGCTTCTATCCTGCCGTGGCTTACTTCAATATCCTTTACCTGGAAACGTATATTGGCGTTGCGAATAATTTGCGAAGGAATTTTCTGATCGGGAACCGACCCGCCAGACATATCTTGCTCGTATTCATGCCTAGACCGCGCCTGAGCCTCAGGAATATCTAACAATGTGCAGGCAGCAACCATTTCCTCCTCCTTTTCTACGGTATAGTCCGGCTTATTATTGCAAGCTGTTGCCGCAATTACTATCAGCGCTAATACAAATACATTTTTCATAACCTGTTTTTATGAAAGATGCTTGCCGCTTAAAATTCCATATCTACTACACCTTCCGCGCCATCTGCTCAAAGCACTTGTTCAGATTTTCCAATCCGGTTTTCAGCTCATCAAACAAAGGATAGCCAAAACCAACTCGCATATATATTTTATCCTGCTCAAACCAATGGCCGGGGCCGACAATAGTGCCGTATTTAGAAAACAGCGTTTCGTAAAATCTATCTTTGTCTACAGTATAGCCTGCTTTTAATCTTGGGAAACAAACCACCCCTGCACCGGGTTCTACCCATTCTAAAAACTCCTGTCCGGCAAGCCATTGCTTAAGATAATTGAAGTTGGTGTTGATGTGCTCGTGGTTCTTGGCCAGTATCTCCTTTTTGTTAGCCACCAGGTACCACGCTACTTCTTCATCCAGCACCGAGTTGCAAATGGTTATCTGCTCCTTGGCCGCCAGAAAATCGTTCATCAATTCTTTATCGCGGTTAATTATCCAGCCTATACGCACACCCGGCGCACCAAATGATTTGGATACAGAAGATACAGAAATCACTTTATCCGACAGTTCGGCGTAGTAAGGTTTCAATTCCGATTTAAAGTTAAGGTCGCGATAGGTTTCATCTACCAGCAATCGGCAATTGTGTTTTTCTGCCAGCTGGATAAGCGCCTTGATTGTCTCTTCGCTGTATAACTTGCCACTGGGGTTGTGTGGTGTGGTTACGCTGATGAGCTTTGTATTGCGCTGAATAACCGCAGCTATTTCATTTACATCAATCTCAAAGCCATTTTCAAATTTAAGGTCTACAATACCCATCTGGCATTTAAAGGCACGGGGAGTTTCGAGGTTGGTGCCGTAGTTAGGGCGGATAACCACTAAATGGTCTTCAGGATTAAGCAAAGTAGTAGCCACAATAAACAGGGCCGTTGCAGCACCGGTGGTTACGAGCACATCATCAGCGGTTATTACTTTGCTGCCCTCTGTAATAACTGTGCGAAGTTTAGTAATTCCTTTATGCTCACCATAAAACAGCACCAGGTTTTTAAGGTCTACATCCAGCGCATTCATGTTTATATCGCGGATAGAACTCTCGGCCAGGTTGTAGCTTATATTACCATAACCCATTTCCTCGGGTGATTCTACCTCTATGGGCATGCGTACGTATTTCATAATTTTCTTTTAGTGTGCAAGCTTAATGAATGATTAATGAACAATAGGTAAAAATGTGTATTAACTATTATTTTACTATCTTTATACTGAACCTAACCCTATGCAATGCTATACTACACTACTACCACTAAAACACGGTGGCGAATAAGTTATATATTAATTGTGCTTATCAATTTTGCCTTATGGCAAACTACCGCAGCACAAACGTATACACCTTTGCTACGCGATGAGGCCACGTGGTATATAAATACAGATTTCGAAGGATGCTTTACCAAAACTTATATGCTTGCAGAGGATAGTGTTATAAGCAGCAATACTTACAAAGTAATGAGAGGCAACAACTGCTACAGTGGAGCAAGCGATGGATACCCCAATTGCATAGTAGCTTTCTTACGCGAAGATACAGCAGCCCGCAAAGTTTTTGTAAGAAAGCCATCGGAGGGTGTAGGCACACCGGATACGGCCGAACATATTTTGTATGATTTTAGCTTAGCTGTGGGCGATAGTATTTTTTTACTTACACCCGAGTTTAACTCAGGCTACTGGTACCACTTTCCTGACCAGATTGACACTATAGGCTGGTGCATAGTAGATTCCATATATCCCGTTACTACGCTGCAAGGCCAGCGCAAGGCATTTGACCTGAATAAAAGAACGCAAACCGGTTACCTGACACATGCAATGACCTGGATAGAAGGTATTGGCGCTATAGATGGCCCCTATTTGTGCGGAGGAGGCATCAGTTGGCTCAGTTGTTACTATTCAGGCAATACCAAAGAATATGGATACAGCTCAGTAGATACCGCATGCATTTGCAACAATGTTGGGATAGCAACGCTACGTGCAGATAACCTGTTAAAAGTATACCCCAACCCCTCTACCGGCCAGTGTAACATTACACTGGGCACCGAAAAGCAGATAGATGATGTCCGCATATTTGATATTTCAGGTAAAGAAGTAATACACTTAAACATCGGCTATCCGGTAACATCAATTATTTTTAATCCGGCAGGGTTGCAGCAGGCATTATATTTTATCCGTGCACGAGATACCAGAGGGAAATGGCATGAACAAAAATGGATAAAAGAATAAATCTACTTCTCCTGCTTATCAAAACCCACCATCCAGTTGATACCGAACTTATCGGTGAGCATACCAAAGTATTCGCTCCAGAAGGTTTTAGCCAAAGGCATAGTTACTTGTCCGCCGACAGCCAGGCCGTTAAATAGTTTGTCGGCTTCTTCTTTTGATGAAGCATTAACAGAAATTGAAAAATTATTGCCTTGTTTAAAGTGGGCTCCCCATTCGCTGCCGGTATCGCTGCCCATTAAAACTGTGCCTCCTCCTAACGGAAGTGAAACGTGCATTAGCTTGTCTGCATCCTCAGCCGGCATAGGTTTTTCACTTGGCGGCATATCTTTAAACCGGCCTATGTAGGCAAACTCGCCACCGAATACCGATTTGTAATAGTTGAATGCTTCTTCGCAGTTACCGTTAAAGGTAAGGTAAATGTTTGCTGATGCCATGGGGGTATGTTTTAGGTTTAATAATCTTTTAAATCTCCGGATAACTATCCGGCTCCGCCTCGCTCATCATGCTGTAAATTACCTCGAACACATCTTCGGCATTGGGCTTGCTAAAATAGTCCCCATCAGTGCCATAAGCCACGCGGTGTGCTTTAGCAGTAATGGTTCGTGGTTCGCAATCTAACCAGCGGAAAGCCTGCTGCTCTTCAAAAACCTTTTGGAACATATAGGCACTGGCACCACCAGGCACGTCTTCATCAAAAAACACAACCCGGTTGGTTTTCTTTACCGACTCTATTATGCTGTGGTTAATATCAAAAGGCAATAGCGTTTGCACGTCTATCAGTTCTACACTTATACCGGCTTCTTCCAGTTGCACCATAGCTTCTTCGGCTATGCGCACACAACTTCCGTAAGTTACCAA
>DATGXP010000002.1:0-2284 GCA_035298845.1 Chitinophagales bacterium | reverse complement strand
AACACTACAGGCCATTACCTTCTTACAACATATACACAATGAGAAGCCCGATGCGCGGTTTTTAATTGTAGCACCGCTATCGCTGGTATTTAACTGGAAACAGGAGTTAGAAAAATTTGCACCTAGCCTTTTCTTCTATGTATTCCATCAGCAAAACCGCGATGTGAAAGAGTTTATGGCAAGTAATGCGCGGGTTATGATAACCAGCTACGGCACAGCACGCTCGGCTATAGATGAGTTGAGCCTGATTAACTGGAACACCGTGCTGATAGACGAAAGCCACAATATTAAAAACCCGGCAGCGCAAATTACCAAAGCTGTTTACCGCTTAAGCGCGGCAAATCGTATTGGCCTTAGCGGTACGCCGGTAATGAACAACACGTTCGATATTTACTCGCAGCTTAATTTTATGCTGCCCGGTTTGTTAGGTGGGCCTGAGTTTTTCAAACGCGAATACGCTATTCCTATCGACCGCGAGTTGAATGTAGAGAAAACCAACGCCCTGCAAAAAATTACGGCACCATTCGTACTGCGCCGTACCAAAAAGCAAGTGGCGGCCGACCTGCCGGAGAAAACCGAATCGGTAATGTGGTGCCAGATGGATGAACTACAAAAAGAGGCATATGAAACCATCAAGAAACAGATTAAGAGCAGCATATTTTTAGATATACAGCGCGATGGTTTTAGCAAGGCTAAGTTTGGCATACTCCAGGGTATAATGAAATTGCGCCAGGTATGTTGTGCTCCTGGCTTGTTGAAAGACGAAGATATTACCACAAACGAATCGGTAAAGCTGGATATGCTGATGGATGAGCTGCGAAACAATGTGAAGAACAGCAAGTCGCTCGTATTTTCGCAATACCTGGGTATGCTGCATTTGATTGCCGAGCAATGCAAGGCAGAGAATATCCCTTATTTATACTTTGATGGCAGTACCCCGCTCGACCAGCGCGCAGCCATGGTTAACTCCTTTCAGGCAGATAGTGCAGAAGGCTGCGTGTTTCTTATCAGCCTAAAAGCAGGTAATGCCGGCCTTAACCTTACAGCAGCCGAGTATGTTTTCCTTATGGACCCATGGTGGAACAATGCCGTAGAGCAACAAGCCATTGACCGCACACACCGTATAGGCCAAACCAAAAATATCTTTGCTTACAAACTCATCTGCCGCGGCACTATCGAGGAGAGGATATTACAGCTTCAACAAAAGAAAAAGCAACTATCAGAAGACCTTGTAAGCGAAGAAGACGGCTTTGTAAAACAATTGACCGAAGACGATATTACTTTCCTGTTCGAGTAAATTTACTGAGGTAACGTAAAACTAAACTTTGCCCCTTTATCCAATTCACCGGTAGCCCATATTTCGCCCCCGTGCCTGTGCAAAATACGTTGGGTCAGTGCCAGCCCTATGCCATTTCCATCAAAAGTACTGGTGTCGTGCAGGCGCTGAAACATGCCAAACAGTTTATTGTAGTATGCCATATCAAAGCCCACGCCATTATCCTCTACATAGTAAGTAGTGCCGTTCTCAGAGGCTTCAAAACCTATCTTGATTTTTGCTGCAGGGTTAAGGGTTGTGTATTTTATAGCATTGGCTATCAGGTTTACCCATACCTGTCTTATTAAAACCGGGTCACCTTTAGCATCAGGCAGTTCCTCAATTTCCAGCACTATGCTTCTCTCTTTCTCTTTTAACTCAGCAAATACCTCTTCGGCCATTTGCTTCATCTGCAAATTGGTCACGGCCATATCCTGCTTACCCGATCTCGAAAAAGCAAGCAGGCTTTCTATTAGCTTATTCATGTTGCCGGCCCTGCCAATAATTTTGTCCACCAGCTGCTCGGCCTTCTGGTCAAATTTCTTACCACTGTAATCTTCCTTTAGCATTTCCAGCCGCGTGGTAATCTGGCGTAGCGGCGCGCGCAGGTCGTGCGATACCGAGTACGAAAAGGCTTCCAATTCGGCATTTACGGCTTCCAGTTCCTGTGTCCGCTGCTTAACTCTGTTCTCCAATTCATTATATACATACACATTTTCTATCGATACCGAAGTAATATCTGCCAGCGATTGCAACAACTGTAGTTCTTCCGAAGATGGGGTATGTTGATTTGCCCAATAATTACCAATAGCTCCTATAGGCTCTATTGTTCGTATAGGCACCATAGCTACGCTTTTTACAAAAGTAGGTTCATACGCTGTAATGGGCACCCGGTTATCGGTATAAATATCTTCAATAGCCACAGCTTGTTTGTTCAGCATTACCCATCCGCTTACACAAGCCGCCATA
>DATGXP010000001.1:0-3747 GCA_035298845.1 Chitinophagales bacterium | reverse complement strand
TATAGAGCCTACCAAGCGTTTTGCAGATATAATTATTCCGCAAGGGGGGCAAAACCAGGTGGCTATACTTGTGCTGGATGCCACTATACGCCAAAAACTATTACAGGAAAGCACCCCGGTGCTTTAATAGCAGAAACTTTCGGCACAGATTTAGTAGTGATAAAAAGACAAACCAACCACATGAGAAGGAACCTGATATTTTCCCTTGCTATTTCAACTATTCTATTGGTATCATTTGGCGGCTGCAAAAAAGGCGGGCTGAATGTATTTAGCATAGAAGACGATAAAAACTTTGGCTTACAAATGGAGCAGGAAATTGCAGCTGACCCGGCGCAGTTTCCCCTGCTAAGCAGAACACAGTATGCGTCATCGTATGCTTATCTTGAAAACCTTAAACAGGAAATATTAAATGCCGGCCAGCTGGAGCATAAGGATGACTTTGAATGGAAGCTTTACATTATCGATGACCCAAATACGCAGAATGCCTTCTGTACGCCCGGTGGTTATATATATGTATATACCGGATTAATAAAATACCTGGATAACGCTTCTTCGCTGGCGGGTGTTATAGGCCACGAAATGGCGCATGCCGACAGACGCCACAGCACCCAACAGTTAACTGCCCAGTACGGTTTTTCGCTGATGGTGAGTGTAATAGCCGGCACCACCGGGCAAGACCAGATTGCACAAATAGTAGGCAGCTTAAGCTCGCTGGCCTATAGCCGCGACCATGAAAAAGATGCTGATTCCCATTCAGTTATTTATCTGTGCCCTACGCAATACCGCGCCGACGGTGCTGCCGATTTCTTTCAGAAGATTATTGATTCAGGAGCGCCGCAGCCACCTGCTTTTTTAAGTACACACCCAAGCCCCGATAACCGCGTGGCAAATATTCGTGCTAAGAAAACAGAACTGGCATGCACGGGCAACCCATCTGGTACTACTGATGGTACAGCCTACTCTACCTTCAAAGCAGGCCTGCCTAACTAAATAGCAAATTCAAGATTGTTGTGGTAGCTTATTACTTTGTTGTAATAGGCTTCGTACTGGGGCAGTATGTTTTCTATGTCAAAAGTTTTGGCGTGTGCCAGAGCGTTAGCCTTGAATTCTCTCAGACGGTTCTCATCCTGCAAAATGTAGATAGCATTTTTGGCCATGTCTTCATAGTCGCCCACGTTGCTCATAAAACCGGTTTTGCCCTGTATATTTATTTCGGGTATACCACCGGCGTTAGAGGATATAACCGGCACCTCTACGGCCATAGCCTCCAGTGCGGCCAAACCAAAACTCTCAGTTTCAGAAGGAAGGATGAACAAATCGGAGACAGCCAATAGCTCTTCTACGGCATCCTGCTTGCCGAGGAAACGAACATCCTCACAAATCTTCAGGTTACGGCAAAGTATCTCTATACCCATACGCTCGGGGCCGTCACCTACCAGGAAAAGTTTAGATGGTGTTTGCTTATGTACTATGTTGAACATGTTCACTACATCTTCTACCCGCTTTACTTTACGGAAATTAGATACGTGGGTCAGAATCTTCTCGCCATTGGGAGCAATGGCCTTTTTAAAGTGGTCTTTGTTGGTCTTTTTAAACCGCGAGAAATCGATGAAGTTGGGTATCACTTCAATCTCCCGTGTTATGCTAAAATTCTGGTAGGTATCATCCTTCAGGCTTTGCGATACTGAGGTAATGCCGTCGCTATGGTTGATAGAATATTCAACCACCGGTTTGTAGCCGGGGTCTTTGCCTATTAGCGTAATATCGGTGCCGTGCAGGGTAGTTACAAAAGGCAGGTTGAAGCCTTTCTCTTTTAATATGCTACGGGCAATAAGTGCCGATGAGGCGTGCGGTATAGCGTAATGCACATGCAGAATATCGAGTTTTTCAAACTGTGCTACGTCTACAATCTTACTGGCAAGGGCGCTTTCGTAGGGTTGATACTGAAACAAAGGATAATCAAGCGCTGAAACCTCGTGGTAAAAAATGTTCTCGTGAAACGAATCGAGGCGGACAGGCTCCTGGTAAGTAATAAAGTGGACCTGGTGGCCCTTTTTTGCCAGTGCTTTACCTAACTCGGTAGCTACTACACCGCTACCTCCATAGGTTGGATAACATACAATACCAATTTTCATTTTCCGTTTTTAGTTAAGACGAAGCGAATGTAAACAGATTGTAGTAACAGAATGTTTTGAAAATTTCTTTGTATCTTAGAGTAAATCTTTTACTATGAATATTACAGTTGAAAGGAATCGAATAAAAGAAGAAATAGATAACATAAGCGATGAAACTGTGTTAAATGCCATCAAGAAATTATTAGGCTTAACAAGTGAGGCATTACCTAGACTTACCGAGCAGGATCTGATTAAAAGAGCACTTGAATCGGAGAAAGCCATTTCGGAAGGCAGGGTGATAACTATTGATGATTTAGAAAGAGAGATGAAGAATTGGTAGAATGAAGCTTGTAATTACACAACCTGCACAATGGCATCTTAAAGAACTACACGATTATTACAAGTATAAAGTTAGTCAGCGGGTCGCGGACAGAATAAAGGACGGGATCATTAATAAACTGAAATTTATTGCCGACCACCCTTTGGTGGGCCAGTACGAACCTACCCTTGCAACCTTAGGATTAGGCCATAGGAGGTTTGTAGAAGGCAACTACAAAATCGTTTATCGAATTGTTGACAACACAATTTTTGTAACTGATGTTTTTGATGCCCGACAGAATCCTGAGAAAATGCAGGGATAGCTACTTCCTTGATTCCGCATTTACTTCAGCGCCTTATAAATCACCTCCTGCAAATCGGTGCGGATGTTCATTTTAACCAGCTGGTTGTTTTCGGCATTGGGGTAAACCCGGTTGCTGAGGAAGATATAGGTTAGGTTGTTTTGCGGGTCGCTCCACACGCAGGTACCGGTAAAGCCGGTGTGGCCAAATACCGAAAGCGGCACAGCATCATAGCAAGGCGATGGTTTGCTTACATCCGGTTCGGGCTTATCAAAGCCAAAGCCACGGCGCGATATTTTTGACTGGCGGCTGGTAAAGGTTTTGATAGTTGCAGAATCCAATATCCGCTTGCCACAATAAACACCATCATCCAGCAACATCTGGAACAACGCTGCCAAATCAAACGCATTGCTGAACACGCCTGCATGGCCAGCCACGCCGCCATACATGGCTGCACCGGGGTCGTGCACATAGCCGCGCACTACCTGCTTGCGGAAAGCCGAATCGTTTTCAGTAGGCAAGATACGCTCACGCGCAAACCGGTGGGTAGGGTTAAAGCCTATGCGCGTTAAACCCATAGGGCGGTAAAAGTTTTTGTAAACAAAACTATCCAGCTTTTCGCCCGATACTTTCTCCACTATCTTTTGCAGAATATAAAAATCGTTGTCGCTGTATACATACTTAGGGTGATCCTCTACCGGTGAGTGGTTGATAATGCTCCACATAGTATCGGGGTAATCGCGGCGAATGAAAATCGAATCGGCCACCTGAACCGGGTATTGGGCATCGGCCACTTTGCGGTAGTAGTTACTGTAGACCGTGCTATCTACAGTGGCCTTATAAAACATAAAGAAGGCCTTTAGACCTGCCTGGTGTGTAAGCACATCGCGCAGCTTAAGGTGTTTAATAGTGGCGTCTTTAGGCAGGTGCAAATAATCGCCTACGGTTTTATCCAGGCTTATTTTTTTCTGCTCGTATAACTTCATTACGGCTATAGTGGTAGCAGCCACTTT